>CAZAXM010000009.1:0-57256 GCA_964489095.1 uncultured Ruminiclostridium sp.
CCCACGACCTCTAGCGTGACAGGCTAGCGTTCTAACCAACTGAACTACCGGGCCAACTGGTGGGAACAACAGGGCTCGAACCTGTGACCCTCTGCTTGTAAGGCAGATGCTCTCCCAGCTGAGCTAAACTCCCATTCACATTTTCCGTCACCCTCAGGCGACTATTACATTATACACGAACTTCGCCGATTTGTCAATACCTTTTTTGAAAAAATTTCAAAAAATTTTAATTTTTTTAGATCCCGTTTTTAGAGCCGCACAAACGCCTTAAATATGCGGTTTTTCAATCGTGCGTATTGATTTTTGACGTGAAACGTGATATAATTTGTTCAAAAGAAAAACACGGAGGAGAAAATGAACGGAATCATTCTCTACACATCAAAATATGGTGCAACAAAACGCTACGCGGACTGGATCGCCGAAGAAACCGGATTCGGCTGTATCGAATCGAAAAAAGCCAGCATCTCGGACATAGCCAAGTACGACGTAATAATTCTCGGCGGTGGGATCTATGCTTCGGGCATAGCTGGGCTTTCATTTCTGAAAAAGAACATCGGGAAGCTAAGCGGCAAGAAGATAGTTGTATTTTGCGACGGCGCTTCGCCATTTGAAGAAAAAGCTTTTCAGCAGATTCTCGACCGAAACCTTACCGGCAACCCGTCCGGTATTCCCTGCTTTTACTGCCGCGGCGGCTGGGATATGGACGCTATGAGCTTTACGGACAAGACTCTTTGTAAAATGCTGCTAAAAGCTGTCGTAAAAAAGAAGCCTGAGGAGTGCGAGGTCTGGGAAAAAGCGTTGCTCGAAGCCGGCGAAAAGAAATGCGACTGGACGGATAAAGCGTATATCGCGCCAATTCTTGAAGCGATAAAATAACCCGAAAGGAAAATTGAAATGCGAACAGTATCACTTGACAAAAACTGGCGGATGAAGCGTCCCGCCGACCGCGAATACCTTACCTGCGGGAATCTGCCCGTTTCGGTTTATCAGACGCTTCTTGACAACAACAAAATCGACAACCCGTACTACGGCGAAAATGAATTTCCTTCCCGTGACATCTGCCGCGACGACTACGATTTCAAGACTAAGTTTTCAATTGAAGGCGGGCTTCTTTCACACGAAAAAGTGTTTTTACAGCTCGACGGAATAGACACAATCTCCGATATTTACCTTAATAATATGTACGTCGGAAGCACGGACAATATGTTCCGGACATATTGCTTCGACATCAAGGACAAGCTCACCGAGGGGGATAACAAGCTTAAAATCTCCATCAAATCTCCCATTTTATATATGGAGAAGAAATACGCGCAGCGGCCTATCTACGGAATGGACACCAATATATGCGGATATCAGCACCTCCGTAAGCCACACTGCATGAGCGGGTGGGACTGGGGTCCGCAGCTTCCCGATATGGGGATATGGAAAACAGTAAAACTTATCGGGGTAAGCACCGCAAGAATAGACAGTATAAGCGTATTACAGGATTATAACGCCGACTACTCCGCGCTCGCCCTTACCGTTTGCGCCGATTTTGAACATTTTTCAAGCGCTCCCATAACAGCAGAAGCGGAAATCGCGCTTTCGGACGGACGTGTACTAAAAGGTGTAATGACATCAGGAAAGGCTGTTTTCAAGCTGGCAAATCCTGAACTATGGTATCCGCGCGGTTATGGCAGGCAGCCACTGAACAAAATTACAGTCAGACTTTTCAGCGGCGACAAGCTTCTCGACTGTGCGTCCGAAACAGTCGGCTTCCGTGATATGACCGTTCACCGCGACGATGAAAAGGGCATTTTCTGCATAAACTGCAACGGTATCGACATTTTTTCAATGGGTGCCAACGTTATCCCCCTCGACCAGATTTTCCCATATATCACCAAAAGCCGCATTCACGATTTCCTCGGCAGGTGCCTGGAAGAAAACTTTAATATGGTAAGAATATGGGGCGGCGGATATTACGCTGACGAGGTTTTGCTGGAGGAATGCGACAGGCTTGGCATAATGGTATGGCAGGACTTCGCTTTTGCATGCTCGGCTTATCGGCTGGACGAGGCTTTTGAAAATACGATACGCGCAGAATTTGAGGATAACATAAAGCGAATGAGGAATCATGCCTGCCTTGCTCTGTGGTGCGGAAATAACGAAATCGAAAGTATGTGGGAAGGCTGGGGTGTTCCTGAAGATGACGAAACGAGAACAGACTATATCCGTATTTTCGAGGAAATAATCCCCGAAACACTGAAAAAGCTTGATCCACAGCGGTTTTACTGGCCGTCCTCGCCGTCGATCGGTGGGAATCAGTACGGAACAGACGGAGTTTTCCACAACAGCTCTGACAACCACCGCGGCGACCAGCATTACTGGGATATATGGCACAACTTCAAACCTATCGAGGACTTCAGAAAATACCTGTTCCCATTCTGCTCGGAATACGGCTTTGAGGCCGTTCCGAATATTAAGACAATCCGCTCATTCGCGGAGGAAAGCGACCTTAACCTTTGTTCACCCGTTATGGAGCTGCACCAGAAATGCACCGCGGGAAACGAAAAGCTGCTGTATTACATTGCGCAGATGTGCCGCTATCCTTATAGCTTCGAAAAGCTTATTTACGCTTCACAGCTCGTTCAGAGCGATTGCATACGCTCGAATGTTGAACATCTTCGCCGTAACCGCGGAACTTGTATGGGCAGTCTTTATTGGCAGATAAACGACAGCAACCCCGTTATTTCGTGGTCGTCAATCGACTATTTCAACCGCCCTAAGGCGCTCCACTACGCGGCAGGAAAATTCTACGCACCCGTTCTGTTGTCCTGTCTTGAAGAGGACGCTTCGGCTGTTATTCTCAACATATCAAACGAAACAACGGAAAATGTCAGGGGGACGATCTCATGGCGGTTAAGAAGCTCGGATTCAGCAGTTTTAACCGAAGGAACAATTGCAGCAGACGTTCCGCCGCTATCAGCAATGAACGCTGCACCGCTCAATTTCGCCGATTATTTCCGAACAGAGCAGGATAAAAGAACAAATTACCTTGAATATTCGCTGACCGAAAAAGGAAAAATACTCTCAAAGGGAACGACAATTTTTGTTCGTCCCAAGAAATTCTGCTTTATTGATCCCAAAATTGATGTTCATATCAACGAAAAATATGAACGTTTTGAGATAACGCTGACGTCAAAAGCATTTGCAAAGGCGGTATATCTCGATTTAGAGGACGCTGACTGCGAGTTCAGTGATAACTGGTTCGACCTCAACGCGAACGAGCCGAAGTGCATTACGATAAGCAGAAAAACGCTTTCGGAGGATATGGATTCGGCGCAGCTTTACGCAAGACTTAAAGTAATGAGCTGTTTCGATCTGCAATGATATGTCAAAATTTTTTCGGTATGGGAGTTTAGCAATACTATGTGCAATCATGCAGCTGACGCTTATCATCGCGGCAATACTGATTTTCGTACAGCTTCCGTATGCGGATTTAATTCTGCGCCTGTTCACGTTAGTCTGTGTTTTTGTACAGTTGAATAGTGACACCAGCCCTGCATACAAGCTATGTCGGGCTGTTTTTATGCTGATTTTTCCGCTGTTTGGCGGGGTGTTCTATCTTTTGCTCAGCAAAAGCCGCGCTATGAACAGTCTGTACAAAAATATGAAGCCATTTTTTGGAAGATACTACCCGCAAAATGAATTTAAACCCGAAAAGGGCGTGCAAAGCTATCTGAACAGCGCCGGTTTTCCGCTTGTAAGCTGCAAAAATGAAAAATACTTCGGCTCAGGTGAGGATTTTTTTGAGGAAATGTTAAAGCAAATCGAAAAGGCGGAGAAATTTATTTTCCTCGAATTTTTTATCATTGGCGATGGCGAAGTCTGGCGGCGAACAGAGGAACTGCTCTCCAGAAAGGTGCGTGGGGGAGTGAGAGTGTGTGTGATCATTGACGGGGCGGGCTGCCTTTTTACCAAACCCGGCGGATTTGAAAAGCGAATGAAGCGGCTTGGGATCGAGCTCAGATGTTTTAATCCTGTTAAAACAAGCTTTACAGCGGACGTCGGATTCCGCAATCACCGCAAGCTTGTTATATGCGATGGGAAAACGGCATTCTGCTGCGGACTGAACCTCGCAGACGAATATATGAACATCAAAGAAAAATACGGGCGCTGGAAGGACAGCGGGATAATGGTTGACGGCGACGGTGCGATGCAATTTACGCAGATATTTGCGGATATGTGGGAATACCTCGGCGGGAATTGTGACAGTTTGTTCATATATGACAAAAAACGTGAACGAAATCTCGTTCAGCCATTTTCTGCTGCTCCATTCGACAGCGACCCGGTCGCACTTCGCACATACCTTATTATAATAAACAGCGCGGTGGAAAGCATACGTCTTACTACGCCGTATCTGGTATGCAGTGGGGAGATGTTGAACGCACTTTGTTCCGCAGCGAGGCGAGGTGTGAACGTTCAACTTATTACCCCGCACATTCCTGACAAGAAGGCGGTATTTATGTTGACAAGGGGATACTATAGCGAGCTGGTTCAGGCGGGAGTTGAAATCTACGAATACTCACCCGGATTTATCCACGCGAAAAGCCTGGTTGCTGATGGAGAAACGGCGGTTGTCGGAACGATAAACTACGACTATCGCTCTATGTATCTGCTTTTTGAATGCGGGTGTGTTTTTTACGGCGGAAATGTTCCGGAACAGCTCGAAAATGACTTTAAAAGTACTCTCGGCGTATGCGAAAGAATTGACGATGAAAAGCTGCGAAAAACAAATATTTTTGTCAAACTTGCACGAGGATTTTTATTTTTGTTTGCGCCGCTTGTCTGAAAATAACAAAAATCAATTTATCGCGAACTTTTAACGTTCAAGCACTTGAAAAATAAATGTAAAACCGTTATAATAAATGTGTATGAAATAAAGCAAGAAAGTTTTTTGACAAGAAGATGTGACAAGGAGTATTTTATGGACATTTTCAACATTTTCGCGCTACTTGGCGGGCTTGCGCTGTTCCTTTATGGAATGGATATGATGGGTAAGGCTTTGGAAAGAAAAGCCGGAAGCAAGCTCAAAGCAATTCTAGGCAGTTTTACTTCAAATCAATTCAAAGGTTTTTTACTCGGACTTGCCGTAACAGCGGTTATTCAGTCCTCCTCAGCGACAACGGTTATGGTTGTCGGTTTCGTAAACTCCGGTCTTATGACCCTGCGGCAGTCGATCGGTATTATCATGGGTGCAAACCTCGGAACATCGGTAACGGCATGGATCCTCTCGCTTTCGGGAATTGACGGCGAGGTTATATGGCTCCAGCTCCTTAAGCCTGCGACCTTTACGCCTGCTATCGCGTTTATTGCAATGCTGATGCTGATGGTGTTCAAGAACAACTCCAAAAAGCAGGACACGGCGATGATCCTCATGGGCTTCGCGCTGCTTATGTATGGTATGGAGTTTATGTCGGGCGCTGTTTCGGGGTTAAAGGACGTTCCCGAATTTACGGAAATTCTCCTGTTCTTCTCTAACCCGATTCTTGGCGTTCTCGCGGGTGCGATCCTTACGGCAATTATCCAGTCCTCCTCAGCTTCCGTCGGTATTTTACAGGCTCTCTCGAACACGGGCAGGGTAAATTTCGGTACGGCGATTCCGATTATTCTCGGTCAGCACATCGGAACCTGTATTACAGCCATTATCTCGTCATTCGGCGCTAACAAGAATGCGAAACGCGCTGCGGTTATCCACCTTTGCTTCAACATCATCGGAACGGCGATCTGTCTTGTCCTGTTCTGTGTAGTTACTTCTTTTACAACGCTTATCCCCGTGAACGACCCTGTAAATCCGTTTGCGATTGCGGTATTACACTCTTCTACCGCGCTTATTTCGATTCTAATCCAGTTCCCGTTTGCGAAGCACCTCGAAAAGCTTGCCTGCCTCATTATTCCCGACAGAAAGGACGGAAAGGACGAGGATTTTGCACTGCTTGACGAGCGTCTTCTCTCAACGCCTACAATTGCGATCGAGCGCAGCCGCACTGTTACCGTGAAAATGGCACAGACGGCGGTAAAGACTATGAATAAGGCTTTCGACCTCCTGTTTAATTACAGCGAAAAGGGTGCGCTTGCGGTTCGCGAAGGCGAGGACAAGACGGATAAATACGAGGACTGCCTCGGAACATATCTTGTTCGCGTAAGTAGCAGGAGTATGAGCGAATCGGACAGCCATGAGGTTTCCAAGCTTCTTCACATGATCGGCGATTTCGAGCGGATCGGCGACCACGCGGTAAACATTGTTGAATCGGCAGGAGAAGTTGCCGATAAGGGTCTTTCTTTCTCACCCGAAGCCAAAAAGGAAATTAAGGTTATGATAAGCGCAGTTTCGGAGATACTCGACCTGTCGCTTGACGCTTTTGTGAACAACGACCTTGCGAAGGCGTATGAGGTTGAGCCGCTTGAGCAGGTTGTTGACACACTTAAGCTCCAGCTTAAATCCTCGCATGTCAACCGACTCCGCAAGAACGAATGCACGATTGAAATGGGATTTATTCATTCCGACCTTCTCACGAACCTCGAAAGAATTTCCGACCACTGCTCCAATATTGCGGCGTGTATGATCGAAGTCGCGCACAACAGTCTTGATATGCACGAATACATTCAAAGTCTTACCGACCAGCACAATGAACAGTACAAGCAGAAGTGTGAATATTATATGCAGAAATATTCACTCGCAGGTATTGAATAATAATGAATAATAAAAGGGTTGTCACAGCGCACGCTGCGACAGCCCTTTTTACGTTCAGCCACTGCACAAAAAGCGCGGCGGCAAACCTAAAGCTTTTGAGAAATCGTCATTTCCATCAAGACGTTGTTATCATCAAAGGTAAATGTGACAAATCCCGAATCGCGCGGGTCAATTTCACCTTTATCCTCAACAGACTCCGGCGTTTCGATATATATGTATTGCTTCTTTTCAAGCGAAGCGTAGGTCGGCTTACCATACGCGCTGTATACATCATCGACTGTTGAAACGCCCGGCTTTATTCCTCCGAAAAAGTCAAGGCTATAATTTATACGCGAATTTAACGAGCAGGAAAAAGTAAGCTGGTAAAAATCAAGATAATTGCTGCCATAGTACCTGTAATAATCAACCGCATCGTCTAAGCAGCTCACCAGAACGTTTGGCTTGATTCTGACTCCCGTTTTGTCATTTATACAAATAAAATTTTTCATATAAAAGCAGCACTGCTCAACTATACTTCCGCCCTCAAGCTCATATTTAATCGCTTTATAGTTCATTTGCGCCAGTCTTTGCGTGGAAATCGGAAGTTTTATTACCTCGCCATTTATGCGAATTTCGTAATCAAACAGGCTTTTGTTTGTAAGTTCCGTCTGAATTGCAGGCTTTATTGGCTTAATAGGCTCGCTGTTAATCTGAACAGGTGCAGCTTGTACATCCGCACTCTCCTTTTTATTTTCAGCCTTACTGTTTTCAATCAAACCTACAATTAAAGCGACAACAAAAATCAAAAGGTCGATAACGACAATCGGTATAATCAGCAAGCCCCAGATAACGACCATAATAAGGTAAAACGCGAGCAAAAACAATTCGACAAGGCACGATTTATTCTCGCCCGCGTATGTATCTCTCGTAACCCACTTTCCGCTTAAATCCTGATAGGTTCGCGAGAAAATCTTAGAGTGATCCGCGCCTGCTAAAACGTCGGAAAAATCTCCAAGCGTTTTCCCACGGCCTATTCTAAACGGAAAACCAACGCCGCATATAAGGCACAGCAGACCTGCCACAATGGAAATCGCTATATAATTATGAAGAAGCTTCGCAAAATACCCGCCAACCTCGTGGGTGTTCATAAAATCAAGCAGACCATCGGGAAGCGTAATAACAGTCGTGCTTGACGCGCCGAACAGCTCCTTAGAAAACTCAGCCATCGTTTTCTCGTTTGCTTCCGCTCCGATGCCAACGATACCAACCGCCGCAGCAACGCTCACCTTTTTATCATCAAGATGCACGCAGAAACTGTCCTTAAACATATTTTCGGCAACAAAAATCACAATCAGCGACGATATGAAAAAAAGAAGCAGATGTAAAAGCGCAGATACTAAATGTTTCATATAATCCCTCCATATTGTTTTATCCGAATATGCTTTTCGCAACATCTACCGTTTCCTTCGCGTCACGTGCGTAGAAATCAGCACCGATTTTCTCCGCGTAATCGGCTGTAAGAACCGCTCCGCCGACAACTGTTTTACAGTCGGGCAGCTGGTCGTTAAGCAGTCGGATTGTCTGTTCCATCGCGCCGAGGGTTGTCGTCATAAGCGCGCTTAATCCGACCAGCTTCACATTATGCTCCTTCGCCGCGTCAACAACCGTTTGTTCAGGAACGTCCTTTCCGAGATCAATAACCGTATAGCCGTAATTTTCGAGCAGCGTTTTCACGATATTCTTACCAATGTCGTGAATGTCGCCCTTGACTGTTGCAAGCACGATTTTACCCTTGCTAACGCCGCCTGAGGTCGGCATTTTTTCCTTTATAACAGCGAAACAGCCCTGCGCGGCGGTCGCCGAAAGAATGAGCTGGGGGAGGAATATTTTACCCTTTTCAAAGTCAGCTCCCGCTGCGTCGAGCGCAGGAATAAGCTGACCGTTTATTATTTCCATCGGATCAGTTTCGGTGAGCATTCGCTCCGTTATCGCCGCAGCCTCGTCGCGAAGTCCCTTTTCAATCGCGTAACCCAGAGTCATATCCACTTTCGGCGCAGCGGGTTTTACACTTGTATCTCCTCCAAAGCGCGAAATAAATTCGCGTGAGTCCTTATCTATATCAGCAAGCAGCCGATAAGCGAAAACTGCCCCAGACATACCCGCAATATTCGGGTTTATTATCGGTAAATCCAGTCCGCTTTGGAGAGCCATTGACAAAAATGTGCTGTTCACAAGCTCGCGCGCGGGCAAGCCGAAAGAAATGTTCGATACACCGAGAACTGTCTTAACACCAAGCTTTTCCTTAACCATCGACAACGCTTTAAGCGTTTCCATAACAGCCTTCTGTTCCGCGCTTGCTGTAAGCGTGAGGCAGTCTATATACACGTCCTCCCTCGCAATCCCGTACTCCATCGCACGGTTCACGATTTTTTTCGCAACCGCGAAACGTTCAGAAGCGGTGGGCGGAATGCCGTTCTTGTCAAGTGTTAGTCCGACAACCGCCGCACCGTACTTCTTTACAATCGGAAGAATCCTGTCGAGAACCTCGTCCTCGCCGTTTACCGAATTGACAATCGCCTTACCGCAATAAACGCGCAATGCCGCTTCGATAACCTCCGGTTTTGTGCTGTCAAGCTGAAGCGGGACGTCGGTAACGCCCTGAAGTGCCTTAACCGCCGCTAACATCATTTCCCGCTCGTCAATTTCCGGCAGCCCGACGTTTACGTCAAGAATGTCCGCGCCCGCGTCCGTCTGCTGGATAGCCTGACCGAGAATATAACCGATATCGTGGTTACGCAAAGCCTCCTTGAACAGCTTTTTGCCTGTCGGGTTAATGCGTTCGCCGATAATGCGCGGCGCGGTTATGTCAACGGTTTTTGCGTAGCTGCACACCGCCGGCGGGATAACTGTTTCAGCACGCTTTTTCGGCGGATTATTTTTGAGCATTTCCCCGACCTTTACAATATATTCGGGCGAAGTGCCGCAGCAGCCGCCGTAAACCTTAACCCCAAGCTCCGCGAAATAACGGTAATCCTCCGCGAATTGTTCAGCAGAAACGCTGTACTCATTCGTCACAGGGTCAGGTAATCCCGCATTAGCCTTTATTACAAGCGGGAGGGCTGTCCATTCGGAAATTTCCTTCACAATTTCACGAAGTTCGGACGGTGCGAGCGAACAGTTCACACCGATCGCGTTAACGCCGAGTCCGCTTAAGGTAAGAGCCATAGCAGACGGCGCGCAGCCTGTAAAGGTGCGCCCGTTTTTCTCGAATGTCATATAGGCGAAAACGGGCAGGTCGCTGTTCTCCTTAGCGGCAAGCACAGCCGCGCGTATCTCCGAAAGGTCGGTCATCGTTTCAATAACAATCAGATCCGCGTATGTCTTCCCAGCCTCGACTATTTCCTTAAACAGCTCGTAGGCTTCTTCAAATTTAAGCGTTCCTGTCGGTTCAAGCAGCTGACCGAGAGGTCCTATATCTAAAGCAACGAGAGTCTTTGAGCCTTCGACAGCCTCACGTGCCAGCTTCATCGCCTGAACGATTATTTCAGCGGTCGTGTAGCCCGAATTTTCAAGCTTTAACGAGTTTGCGCCGAACGTGTTTGCACTTATAATATCAGAACCTGCGTCAACGTAGGATTTAAGTACGCTCTTTACCTCGTTGGGCAGCTTAAAATTCATAAGCTCGGAGGTTTCGCCCGCCTTCATTCCTCGCTTCTGCATTTCTGTACCAAATCCGCCGTCAAGCAGCACATAGTCCCGTTCAAGAAGTTTTTTAATTTCCACAGCCGTCGCCGTCCTTTCTGTATCTGCAATTCTCACGCATACTGCAAACCGCGCAGGAGCGTTTCCCGTGCGCGACCTCGGTTTCTGAAATACCGATAATCGCTGTAACGGATTTCCGCGGAATGAGAATGGAATTACTCGTAGCGGTAAGACCGATTCGCTTATCGGCTAGGAGCCGCCGTATAAAGCTGCCCTGTAAGCTAAGCGGATAATCGCCATAGCCCGGGCTGAAACGGTAGGTGAAATATCCGCCCGTTCTTTCGTGTATTTCGTTTTCGCATTTGTCGCAGAACTGCTCTATCATCGCGCTTGCCAATGCGTCTAAAACTACCGCATACGCCATATTTTCCGCTTCGGCGCGGCGGATAAGCTGTTCAGAGCGCGCACCGAGGGTTGCCGCAAAAAGAACTGCCCGCCGACAGCCGTCAAGATGTTTTTCAATATCGTTCCCGACAACCAATTCTTCAATTTCGCTTTTTTTCACTTCGACCCAGCAATACGCAGGGCTTACGCCGTCATTCAGAGCTTTTTCTCCGCGCAGGAGTAAAGCATCCGTCTGTTCGTCAGGCTCTCCGCGGCAGCCCAGATAGCGCAATGCCTCCAAAATTATACCGCTCATAAAAGCTTACCGATACTCTCGGAAATTTTTCCCGCGACATAAGGATTATTCATCGTGTACAGATGAATACCGTCAACGCCGTTTGCAAGTAAATCAACGATCTGGTCTGTTGCATACGCGATTCCTGCGTCTACAAGAGCCTCCGGCTTATTCTCGTAGCGCTGTAACATACGGCTGAACTTCTGGGGAAGGCTCGCACCGCACATTGTTACCATACGTTCGATCTGGCTCTTGCTTGTAACAGGCATAATTCCCGCCGAAATCGGAACGTCAATTCCCGCAATTCTTGCCTTTTCGCGGAAATCGTAGAATGCCGAATTATCTAAAAAGAGCTGGCTTACGAGCGTCTGTACACCCATATCCACCTTATGGCGCAGGTTTCGTATATCTGTTATCATATCAGGTGCTTCGTAGTGAATTTCGGGATAGCATGCTCCCGCAATTCCGAAACCGCCGTAGCTGTTTATAAATTCGACTAATTCACTGGCGTAGCGGAAATCGGTTTTCGGGGGATTTGCAGGGTTAATATCGCCGCGAAGCGCAAGAACATTTTCGATTCCCTCGTTCTTAAGCCTTCCAAGAATTGTTTCAACATCACTCTTAGTACAGTTTACGCAGGTTATATGCGCCATAGCCTCGATACCGTATTTATTTTTTATAGTGGACGCAAGCTCACAGGTCGAATTATTGGCGATATTTCCGCCCGCGCCGTAGGTAACGCTGATATAATCGGGCTTCATCACGCTCAGCTTTTCAACCGTGTCATAAATCGTCTGGATACTGCTTGTTTTTTTCGGAGGGAACACCTCGAATGAAAGTACCGTTCTGCCATTACCGAACATCTCTGAAATTCTCATATTTTCTGCCTTCCTTTTGTTAAAGTAATCTATCAATTAAGCTGTTTTTATTTACAGCTTATTTCCATTATAGGTTATGGTTATATTCTCCGCTTTACCCGAAGAATAGTCGTTTCCGAGGTCAAAATCCGACCAGTCCGACTTCGTAATTCTTCCCTGAATCTGGAGAGTATCGCCGCCCGCTAAAACTCCGCTCGCCTTTATTGTACATTTTGTATCACGGCTGCTGCCGCTCGATGAAGCGAATGAACCCGAAACCGCGTCTGTACACGCCTGATAGCTGCTGCCCGAAATATCCGCGTAATCACACCAGAAAACAAGATCTCCGCCGCCGTCCTTGGTAAAGAAATAGTCCGCAGTAAGCTTACCAAGGTCAATTCCCGACGAACCTGTATTCTTGATTTTCAGTGTAAACGAAATAGTGTTGGAATTTCCCTGCGTTGCCTGCTGTGAAAGCTCAACGCTCACCGTTCCTTTATCCGAAACGTTCGCCGAGGGTGTTGACGGCTGAACCGTATTATTATCGTTATTATTCTGAGCGTCATCTTGCCGGTTATTCTGAACATTACCGGAGCTGTTACCCGAAACGGCGGTTATCTTTACGCCCGTATTCTTCTCGTTTGGTTCTGTTCCGAAAACAAGCGTATCGCCCTCATAAAGCGCAAGATTTTCCGCGCGGACAAGCGTTCCGCTATTTACAGAAGCAATGTCCATATAGGACGGGTCGTTAGAGTTGTCCCATACGCCCTTTGTATTGCGTATGCGGAACTGAACCTCCTTTTTATAGCTGTCCTGACTTCCGGGGAAAATATCAACTCCCGTAAAATCAATTGCCACATAATACAGGTTCTTCTCCTCGTTCCAGCAGTTTACACCGCTTGCGGAACCGCCCTGCATATAATTTGTCGTAACAACAAGGTCGCCGGCAGTTCCTCCAGCCTCATACACCTCGCTCAGATCAAAGAAGTAACAAAGCTTCAAATCGTCGGTAACGCGCGCGGGGGTTGACGTTTTGTTATAAACAAGCGCCTTGATTTCAATAAAATCCTCGCCGTTTACATTAACCGTTGCGTCAGCGTAAAGCTCGTCGTCGGGAATGTTTTCAACCGCCCCGAAATCGACAAGCGTTTTTCCGCCGTAGAATTTGTACATTTTCGCAAGCACGCCTGTAAAGCCCGCATTATAATCGCACGCGACCTCGTTGTTGATATAATTATTACGGTCGTCGGTGTAATTGTCGCCGCTGTCGGGACCGCCGACAAGTGCGCCGAAAAGAATGTGTTTAGTCTGCAACGGCTCGGCAATATTGTTGGAATATGCCCCGTGCGCGGTACGATGGTGCGGATTCTGAGGGCTGTTCTCGCCGTAGCCGATAACGTAACTTCTTCCTGAGCTTCCGAGTGCGTAATCTACCTGCTTTTTGGCAAAAGCGTGGTAGGAATCCTGCTTTGCGGCAGAGCAAACGCCGCTATCCGCGTAAACCGCCGCTATAAACGCAGTCGTAGTCGAGTATCTCAACGCGCCCCATGTGTCAAGCCAGGCAAGACCCTTAGGCGTATATGTGATCTGATTCAGCCAGTAGTCGAGATGTTTTTCAATTCTGTCCTTATACTGCTGTTCACCCGTTTCCACCGCGAGAAGCAGGGCTGTTCCGTAAGAAACGTCGTCCCAGCAGTGCGCCCATTTGTAATCCCCGCTGGTCTGGGCAAGATACGATTTTGATTTATCGAGATAGCCACTTTCGCCTGTTGCCTTGTACAGCCAGTAAGCCGCCCACGCAAGCTCGTCATAAAAGCCGCTGTTCGAGGTGTAGAAGCCGTTTGCGGCGGTATAGCCCGCGTCGCTTTTTACCTTTTCCGCGTAACTGAACAGTTCCTTCGCGTGTTTAACGCACTTCTGCGAATACGCGCTGTCGCTGTCCTTGAACACAACTGCACAGGAAGCAAGCGAAGCCGCCGTTTCAGCCGCAACAGTTGAACCGCCGTTATTCAGGTCAACCTTGTAACTTGGACGATTCATCTGCGCTTCAATAACCTCCGCGCTTCCCCACCAGCCGTGATCTGCGTTGCCGTCGCCGACCTGATAATAATAAACGTTCGCTTCGGGGTGACATTTTATAAAATAGTCGTTACACCAGCGGATATTATCAAGCGCATATTCGAGCTGACCGCTCTCCTTATAGGAATCGTAATCCTCGATAACAGACCAGGCAAGCATAGAACAGGTATAGGACATAGGCAGGTTGAATTTAACATTGTCGCCCGCGTCGAAAAAGCCGCCTGTAAGATCAAGTCCTACGTCCGCGCCGTCGCTAAGGCAGGAATCTCCGCGCCAGTTAGAACGGTTGTCGTCGGGCAGCTTACCCGAACGCTGTAAATCATAAAAAAGAATGGACTTTTGCAGTGCCTCGCCGTAATTGTAATCCGAGGTCTGCTCGCGCCCCTCGTATTTATCCGAATACGCGGAAAGTCCGTTTTTGTTCTGAACAGGCTGCTTCTTTTCCGCAGTAGTCTGCTCCGCCGAAGCAGTTGTTTGTCCGGCGGTTGTTCCCGCGCTTGTCTGTTCGGCAGTCGTTACCTCAGTTCCCGATTGCTGAACGGTTGTATCCGCGGCAGTCGTCTTTTCGGAAACATTGGTCTGCCCGACGGTTGTCCCGTCAGCCTCAGGCTGTTCGGAAGCAGTTTCGGAAACGGTCGTGTTATCAGCAGTCGTTTCAGGACCGCTTGTCTGACCGACAGTTGGTCTATCGGTATCTGTATTCTGATTACCCGCACAGCCCGAAAGGAGAAGTGCACAGACGGTAAGCAATGATATAAATTTTTTCATATTGCGCTCCTTTATGTCTTAGTTGATACAATTATAACACAAAGACGTAAGAATTTCAAGAAAAAAATAATATATCGCCGTATATATACAAATTGAATCTGAAATTTGCGATTTTTTTAATAAAATCAAGTGAAAGTGATGTAATTTGCAGCATAAGTTATCGGTGTTCAGGGAGGCAAAGTGTAAAAAACATAAATGCAAAGGCGCGGCGGTGTGAATGATAAGTGCGCCTGCGGAGAAAGTCAAGCCGACTTAAATGATATCGAAAGCGACCGACGAAAAGGTCGCTTTACAACAAAAAGGCGGAACAGGCTGAATCTGTTCCGTCTTTATTGTTTAATCTGACGCAGCGCGCGGGGCTATGCGAAGCCTACTGTTTCATTTGCTTCGGCAAAGCGCTGCTTTACAAAAGTCAGCATTCTCCAAGATCGGCTAGTCACCTGGTGACTTTTTATTTCAATGTCACGCCTGCGCCGTTTTAGTTGTACTGCGCCCGCCCGCCATATAAAGCAAGGCGTTGCAGATCGCCGCGGCAACGCTGCTCCCGCCTTTTCTGCCGCGCGCGACGATATGCGGAACGTCAGATGATATAATAAGTTCTTTAGACTGAACAACATTAACAAATCCGACAGGAACGCCGATCACAAGCTTCGGTTGAAAAAGACCTTTTTCCATAAGCTCGCTAAGCCTTATAAGCGCAGTCGGAGCATTCCCTGCCGCAAAAATAACCGGTCTGTCTATGTCGGCAGCCTTATCGACCGACGCGGAAGCTCTTGTGACGCCGCTGCGTTTTGCCGCCTCCGCAACGTCCGCGTCTGCCATAAAGCATACTGCCTCACAGCCAAGCTTTTCTAGTGCGGACTTATTTATCCCGGATTTAGCCATATTTGTATCTGTGACAAAAACTGCGCCGCTCTTTATCGCGCTCATTGCCGCTTCAACGGCATTCTCCGAAAAAACCATATTATCATAATAATCGAGATCCGCGGTTGTATGAATAACGCGCAGGAGTATCGGCTTGATTTTTTCGGGTATTTCCCTTTCTCCAAGCTCTTTTTCAATTATTTCAAAGCTTCGTTTTTCGATCTCATTCGGAAGAACATATTCAAGTTCCAAGGTTCTTCCCTCCCTCGTCAAGTATTTTATAAATAAGCTTCATATCAATATTTTTTCTGACTTCCTCGGCAAGCAGATCGAACTGCTGTTCCTTATAGGCGCGGCGGTCAGCTCTTCTGCCGGAATAAGCAAGCCCTTTTCGCTCGGACAATGCTTTTATAACACGCTCGGAAACGTCCGTACTGTCGAATATCCCGTGGATATAACAGCCGTAAACATTCCCATTCTGCGCACCGCCGCAGTCTAACAACGCTTTACTCTCCGATTCGGTCTTACCCATATGTATTTCGTAACCGCTGAACTTAGCGCCGGAAAGAGAGGAAAATACGCCGCCGACATTTAAAAAGGTTCCGTTTGTAACGGCGCGCTTTTTCTCACTTGAAAAGACGGTTCTTCCTTTCAGCAGTCCCAAACCGGCGATTTCTCCGCCGTCCTCGCAGTTTTCGGGATCGGAAATTGTTTCTCCGAGAAGCTGATACCCGCCGCAGATCCCGAATATCGGCACGTTATCCTTAACAAGCCTTTTTACAGCCGCTTCAATTCCGCTTTCGTAAAGCCATTTTCTGTCGGAAATCGTGCTTTTTGTTCCGGGAATTATCACAAGGTCGGGGCTGCCGAGCTGTGCGGCTTTTGTTACATACCTGACCGAAACATCATCGAACTGTCCAAAAACATCAAAATCGGTGAAATTAGAAATCCGCGGCAGCCGTATTACCGCAATATCAATCAGCCCCTTTACGCAGGTATTGTCAAGCTTATCGGAAAGGCTATCCTCGTCCTCAATATCGCACTTTATATATGGAACGACTCCCGCGACAGGCTTTCCGCCGCGCTCCTCAAGAATATCAACGCCGCTCTTAAATATAGCCTTATCGCCGCGGAACTTATTCACAACAAGCCCCTTTATCATGTCGCGTTCTTCTTTTTCAATAAGCATAAGCGTACCTAAAAGCTGGGCGAAAACACCGCCGCGGTCAATATCACCTACCAGCAGAACAGGTGCGTTCACAAGCCGTGCCATTCCCATATTCACTATATCGTCCGCCTTAAGATTAAGCTCAGCCGCGCTCCCTGCACCCTCTATAACTATAATATCATGACGGGCGGCGAGCTTATTATAAGCGTTTATTATATCCGGAACAAACTCTTTTTTCCGTTTAAAATACTCCATAGCGCGCATATTTCCGCGCACCTCGCCGTTTACTATGACCTGCGAGCCGACGTCGGTAGTGGGTTTCAGCAAAATCGGATTCATCAGCACTGACGGCTCAAGTCCTGCCGCTTCCGCCTGCATAGCCTGCGCGCGCCCCATTTCAAGCCCCTCGGCTGTTACAAATGAATTAAGCGCCATATTCTGTGATTTAAACGGTGCGGCGCTGTATCCGTCCTGTCTGAAAATACGACAAAGCGCCGCGGTAAGGAGGCTTTTTCCGACATTCGACATCGTACCCTGAAGCATAATTGGTTTAGCCATTAAGACACCTCCGTAAGGCTGAAACAAGTATTTCATTTTCTGCGTGACCGCGTACGGCAATCCGGAAATACCCCTCGGCTAAACCGTCGTAGTTGCTGCAATTTCTAATCGCTATTTTTTCTTTTATGAGCATTTCATCAAGCGGTAAGCTGCATTTAAACAGTATAAAATTTGCCTCGGAAATGAACGTCGCAAGTCCGTTTTTTTGCAGCTGTTCCGTTAAAAATTCACGCTCTGTTTTTACTGATCGCACCGTATCACTGACATAAGCTTTTTCGCGCAAGGCTGCGATCCCGGCAAGCTGGGCGGGCGTTGAAACGCTCCAGAACTGACCCGTTTCTCTTACCGCCTGAGCAAGCTCACAACTCCCGAAAAACGCATATCCGAGCCGCAGCCCTGCCATTGCATATATCTTCGTAAACGCATTAAGGATTACGACATTTTCGTTCAGGAAAGTCCGCGCGCTTTTTTCCGAAGCGCCTGTTACAAACGGCAGGAAGCACTCGTCGCAGACAAATATCGCACCGCATTTACGGCATTTTTCCGCGATTGATTTAAGAACAGCTTTCGGAACAGTTTTTCCTGTCGGGTTATTTGGGCTGCAAACGAACAGCATATCAATTCCGCTGTCTATTTTTTCGCAGATAGTTTCATCAAGTGAATACTCGTTTTCGGCTTTAAGATAATGCTTTAAAACATTCGCGCCGTTTTGTTCAAGCGCTTTTTCGTATTCGCTGAATGTAGGAGCAGCGATAAGCGCGGATTTTGGCTTGACTGCGCTGACCAGCCTGAAAATCAGATCAGCTGCGCCGTTTCCGCAGACGATATTTTTTTCGGGAATTTTTTCAGACTCTGATATTGACGAGCATAGCTTTCGACAGAACGGGTCGGGGTAATGTTCCCACTCACCAACGCTTTTTTCAAGAACATTTTTCACGCTCTCAGGCATACCTGTCGGGTTGAGATTTGCGGAAAAATCGTATTTTATTTCATGCGAATATATATCGCCGCCATGGGTAAAATTCAGCATAATATCCCTCCGTACAAGATAAATCTGACAAAAGCGGAAAAAAACAGAATGATAGCCGATGTACAGTACATAAGCCTGTTTGAACGGCGGATATCCTCGTTTTCAACAGGTCGGTCATCATCGCCGATGTACTCCTTTTTATGAAGTTCTCCGAAATAATAGGCGTCGCCCGCCAGCCTTATATTAAGTGCGCCTGCGCAGACCGCTTCGGTTTGAGCCGAATTCGGACTTGCATGCTTCCGGCGGTCGCGTTTCCATATTTTAATTGCATTTCCGCCGTCCATTCCGAGAAGAAAAGCTGATAGAATCATTGCGAGGGCTGTGAGCCTCGACGGAACATAGTTCAGGACATCATCGAGCTTTGCGGCGAAATATCCTAAATCGGCGTATTTTTCGTTTTTATATCCGACCATCGAATCCATAGTATTAACAGCCTTATATATAAATCCAAGCGCTGCGCCGCCGAGCGAAATGTACATTAACGGAGCCGTAACTCCGTCGGAAGTGTTCTCGGCAACGGTTTCAACTGCCGCACGGATAATGCAGCTCTCATCGAGCTTTTCCGTATCACGGCCAACAATCATCGAAACTGCCGCTCTCGCTTTTTCGGTGTTTTTTTCCTCAAGTGCGCGGTACACTTTCATACTCTCATCGCGCAGACATTTCGGCGCAATAAGATAATAACATAAAATACCCTCGGCAATTACTCCGACAAAAATGTTCAGCTTATAAGCGAAAAAAAGTATAAAAAACGGGACAGCCGCCGAGAGAAATATCACGGTTATTCCGAGAAATGATCCGCCTGAACGCAGATTTTTAAAATGGCTTCGGACGAACTTTTCAAGCGCGGAAATAAGCCGTCCGATAAGCCTTATCGGGTGCGGCAGAGCGTACGGGTCGCCAAGGAAAGCGTCGATTGTAAAGCCGAGAATTATCGGGAGGGTTAATATTAAACTGCTCATATTCGCTCCGTTATCGTTAATTTTTCGCCGTCAAATTCGGTAATATATCCGCCTCCGTTTTCAACCTGAAAATCGAAATAACCGGCTTTTGGGACAGCATATTTTTCAAGGACTGACATAATTGTTCCGCCATGAACTACCAACGAAATTGTCTCCGAAAACGAATATATACCAATCATTTTTTCAAATTCCGCGATACACCTTTTCTTAAAATCTGCGGGATTTTCGCCGTTCGGAAACGGGGCATTCCCGTCGCTCTCTATCCAGCTCGTATAATCGGGATCTCCGCTTAATTCAGCGTAATTCTTCCCTTCAAAATCCCCGAAATCACACTCGTTAAAGCCTTTAAAAACAGCCGCCTTTTTATCGGGATAGATTATTTTTGCAGTTTCTGAACAGCGTTTCATACTGCTCGAAACAAGAATATCACAATCGGGATACCTTCGCACGTTAAGTTCTTCTATCCCCTCTGAGCAGAGCGGCTCGTCGGTTCTTCCGATGTAGCGTTTTTTCAGATTTCCCGCTGTTTTTGCGTGGCGTATAAAAATTATTTTCATTTATCTTCACCCTTAATGACCGTTGCAATTCCGCAGCACAGCCGAACTGCGATCTCCGAATTTTCGGCTACGATACAGCCCGCGCGCCCTGCCTGTTCGCGCCAGAATCTGTCGCTTTTTTCATGCGGTATTATTCCGCACCCGATCTCATTTGTAATAACAATAAGCTTCTTATTATCACGGCAAAGCTGTTCGGTAAAGCTAATAACGTCGATTTTATTTTCTATAAGCCTTTTTACAAGTATATGGAAATTGCTGACGCATTCCGCGGTAAAAACGTTCCCGAAGCTGCATTGTTCTCCGTTTATAATTTCGCAGCCGTAACGTTTTTTTACGTAATCCGTCTTTCCCGCGTAAGCTCCGCCTGTAATTAAAATCATACTAAAATCACCTCCGATATCTTCTCTCCGAACAGGGTCATAATCGCAATTACAAGCTCGCAGACCTGTAAAAACCAGCCTGCTGTATCGCCCGTTATCCCGCCGAAATGTTTATAGGCAAAGCTTCTGTAAAAAAGAAAACATAGACCTGCTCCAAGGACAGCCAGGCTGCCCGATAAAATGTTTATATACGCCATTGAGAGCGCTGAAAGGACAGCAATCGCAATAAGCGCAGAAAGCGTGATACGCTTATGAGCGGACTTTACGAAGCTCTGAAGAGCGCCGTTATTTTTTGCAGCTTTAAAGGCTGCCGCGCCGATCCCACTAAGTGCTCTGGAAAGTACAGATCCGATCGCATATACCATTACCGACGCAAAGTATTCTATCTCACTTATAACAGCAAGCTGTACCAAAAAATAAACGCAGGCATAAATCATCGCAAACGAACCTATATGCGGGTCAGACATTATCGACAGCTTTTTTTCTTTATCGCCGAACGAATTATTTGCGTCTATAACATCACAGAAGCCGTCAAGGTGGATACCGCCGGTTACGAATATCGGGATAACAACCGCCCCAACGCCGAGCAGGATCTTCCCGAATCCGAGTGCGTTGCACAGCATTCTCCAAGCCACTTGTAACGCTCCGATCACCGCACCTATAAGCGGGAAAAAGCATAGCGAGTATCGCCTGTTCTCGTCTTTCCATTCTATCTGCGGCATCGGTATCCGCGAATACATCAAAAACGCGCTTACGAGTGATTTAAGTACAGTCATAAAAGCTCCCCCTTTAATGGAAATTGTATTCCAAAAACACACTCTATAACATTATCGGCTTTTTCGGAAAGACGGCGGTTTATAACATTCATAACACGCATATACTCCATCGTTTCACTCGGATATATTATTCCATCGTCTGAAACGCTGTTTGTCACGACAACAAGCTCTCTTGTATGAGTTTTAAGCCGCTCAATTCCCGTTACAATTTTCTCCGTCGGGTCGGTAACTTTTTCGTTCCTGAACATTTCATTTGCACAGAGATTTCCCAGACATTCGAGAAGCACCACGCTGTTTTCGGGCAGGCTTATCTCGTCAATATCCGTATATTTTTCGATAGTTTCAAAACCCCTGTTCCGACGCATTTTCCTGTGACACTCTATTGCGGCATACGCCTCGTCGCCGTAAGGGATCATTGTTGCAACATAGTATTTTTTCCCTGTGAAACTATCCAGTATTTTTTCGGCGTATGTGGATTTCCCACACTTTGAACCGCCGATTACATAAGTCATCATTTCAGATTTTTATACCTTTCTATCGAAATGTCATCAAAGCGGTGGGCGCTGCTATAAATCGAAAGCGCGCCGTCAAGAAGCGGCAGCAGCATTACACCTCCGGTTCCCTCGCCAAGCCGCATTCCGGCTGTTATAAGCGGTTTAAGAGCCAGGCTTTCGAGCAGCAGTTTCCCCGCCGGTTCAGCTGAAACGTGACTCGGAAGCATATACTCGACGGAAATCGGATTGATACGTCCGGCAATTACCGCAGCTACCGCCGAGATAACGCCGTCGATAACAACCGGAACGCGGTAAAATGCTCCTCCGAGAAAAAGACCGACGATCCCCGCGATGTCGAATCCGCCAAGGCGTGAAAGAAGCTCAATCGGTCTGCTTTTATCGGGATTATTTACACGAACCGCGCGCTCGATAACTGAAATTTTTCGTTCGAGCGCAGCGCTGTCAAGACCCGCGCCGCGCCCTGTTACACGTCTGGGCGGAAGCGACAGTAAAATCGAAGCAAGTGCGGAAGCGACTGTTGTGTTCCCGATTCCCATTTCACCTGTGACGATAATTTTTATATTCTCTTTTTTCAGCTCTCCCACAATATCCATTCCCGCGCAGATAGCTTTTTCCGCCTGTTCAGGCGTCATAGCTGCGCCATCGGCAATATTCCGCGTACCGCCCGCAATTCTTTTATCAACAAGCCTCGGATTAACGCTCGTTTCCTTTATTCCCATATCAACCGCGATAACTCTTGCTCCGAAGGCGTCTGAAAGGACGTTGATGTTGGACGTCCCATTGGCTATTGCGTTCGCGCAGATCGCTGTCACGCTGCTGTCGGACTGACTTACTCCCTCGCTTATAACGCCGTTATCCGCGCACATAACAACAACTGCACGGCTATTTATATCAACATTTGCTGTTCCCTGTACAGCAGCGATTTTCTCAACAGCATTTTCAAGAAGTCCGAGGCTTCCGAGCGGCTTCGCTACGCTGTTCCACTTTTCCCTTGCCGCGTATTCGGCAACCTTGTCTGTATGAGATATTTTTTCAATTCTTTTCACATATACCTCCGTACTCCGCGCATTGCTTCACGTATTTTTTCGCCATTTTCACATCTGAATAGAAATACAGGTGCGGAAAACCCGCGTATAGATTTTTCGACGTATGGACGCATTTCCACTTTCTCCCGTCGGACTTCTCGGCGGTAAAACCGTCGCCGCAGTCGGTGCTGTCCCAGTAGTGAAATTCATGAGCGCGGATCTTTTCTCCCCTTTTGCACAGGAGGCTGTCTTTTTCAGCAGTCATTACAGCATATCCGAATCTTTTCAGCCGCCCGGTTTCAAAAACCTTTCCGCTTATTACATCTGACATTCTGAAAATCCTGCCGTTTTTTTCAAGTGCAGCGTGAAGATACATAAACCCGCCGCACTCCGCGATTGTCGGCATTCCGCCCTCTATTTTCGCCCTTATATCGCTGAGCATTCCGATATTCTCCGAGAGTTGTTCAGCGTATAATTCAGGATAACCGCCGCAAAGGATAAGCCCGTCCGAATCGGGAAGCCGGCTGTCAGAAATCGGCGAAAAAAAACGTATTTCACAGCCAAGCTTTTTAAGTAAATCTATGTTTTCGGAATACAAAAAGCAGAACGCGCTGTCCCTGGCAATTGCAATTACAGGCGGTCGCTTATAATTACGCACGTCGATTTTCGGAGCGGGAAAAGTCAGTTGGGTATTTTCTGCAAGCTCCAGAATTTTCTCCACGTAAATATGCTTTTCGGCAAGCGCGCCAAGATAGTGCATTTTCTCCTTTAAGCTGTCGATCTCGTCTGCCGTTATAAGACCAAGGCGGCGGCTCTCAAGGGTAAATGAAGCCGTCGGCATAAAACCCAGGAACTGCGTATTAAGCTCGCGGCAAAGCGCCTTTACCATGGGAACAAGCTTTTCGGGCAGACGATTAAAAATAAAGCCTAGAATTTTATTTTTCCTGTACGTAAGAAACCCTTTCATAACCGCGCCGATTGAATGGCTCTGACCCTTACAGTCGATTACGATAACCGCGCCTGTATCGGTTATTTCCGACGCGGAATATGCCGAACCTCTTCCGTCTGCGCCGTCGTAAAAACCCATCACGCCCTCGATAACAGATATGTCGGCGTTACGGCTGTTTTCGCTGAGCAGATATTTAAGCGTGTTATCGTCGCAGAAAAAGCTGTCGAGATTATACGCGCTCGTCCCGATTATTTTTTCGTGGAACATCGGGTCTATATAATCGGGACCACACTTAAAAGAGGCGACATTCATTCCGCGATCACAAAGGACCTGTAAAACAGCGCAGGTAACGGTCGTTTTCCCGCAGCCGCTATGTGTTCCGGCAATAATTATTCTTTTCATTTTTTACTCCCTTTAAAATAAAAATCGGGTTTTCAGCCGAAAACATTGTATGGTTTCCGATTTTTCTTGTCCGAGTTACAGCGAGCTGTGTAATTTCGGGTGCGTCTACGCCGAAGCTTAAAAAAGCGTTGATACTTTCATTGAGCGATTCGAGCGATACGGCTGTAATCACGACAGCGGCAGCCGGATTTTTAGTGTATACAGCATTCAGAATCTCTCTGATCTTTCCGCTTGAACCGCCGATAAAAACCTTATCGGGAGCAGGAAACTCAGCCGGTTTTTCGGGGGCTGTTCCGCAAACAGCCAAGATATTGTCACAGCAGAATTTACGTGCATTTTTCTCCGTAAGCTCTACTGCAGCTTCGTTCTTATCGACTGCATAAACCGCTCCGTCGCAGCATTGAAGCGCCATTTCGACCGTAACAGAGCCTGTACCGCAGCCTATATCCCAGCAGATATCGCCGCTCCCGATATTAAGCTTTGATACTGCCGCAGCACGTATTTCCGATTTTGTCATCGGGACATTATCACGGATAAATTCGCTGTCGGGTATTCCAAACGGGATTCCGTTTTCCGGGGAGGGATTTTCGGTTATCATAACGCAGAGCTTACCACATTCAAGCTCGGTAAAATCAGCCGCTGAGCCTGTAAAAATTCTCTCGCTTTCATATCCGAGATTTTCGCCGATATAAACGCCCGTCGCTCCTCGTCCGTAGCTGCAAAGTTTTTTACAGATTTCCGACGGCGTTACATTTCCTCCGAGCAGAAAAAAACAAAGTCGGTTTTTACAGATTTTTCTGATTACATTTCCTTCCGCTCCGTGGAGGCTTATAAATTTCATATCCTGCCACTGCTTTTTTATTTTTGAGCAGAAATACACGGGCGTTGATATTCCGCATATAAGCTCTGTTTCGTAATCTGAAAGAGCCGAGATAAGCTGCTGAGCGCCGCTGAAAAAGCCGCAGTCGCCCGATACGAGAACCGAGGCTGTACTAAAGCTTTTTCCGCGCAGATAATCCAGGATTTCGCTGCTTTTCCAGCTTATGAACTGTTCCGCGCCGAGATATGAAAACGGCTCAACCATACGCCTTGCGCCGATAATGATATCTGATTTTTCTATTGCATTTTTTGCCTCTTCCGTAAGAGTTTCACAGCACTCAATGCCTGTTCCTATTATATAAACCTTCATTGTAATTCCCCTAGAATAAACTCTTCGATTTCTTCAACGGTACTTCCCGATTCTTCGGGACGCTTGATTGTAACAAGCTCAACGCCGAGCTTAGCTGCCGCCTGCGCCTTTTCAGGGTAGCCGCCGACCGCTCCGCTTTCTTTAGTTACAAGAATTTGTGCGCTGCTTTCGCGCAGGTGCATAATATTTTGTTCAACCGTAAAAGGACCCTTTCCCAGAATTATTTTTTCACCGTCAAAGCCGCAGCCCTCGCACATATCCCTGATTCCGACAGCAGGCAAAACACGCAGCCATACCCGCTCGAAGCGCCTGCTCACGCCGCTTAAAACGGGCATTTCCTTGCTCCCAAGCGTGCATAAAATCGTCTTATCATTTTCATTAAGATAGCCGATAACCTCTTCCGTGTTATTTAAGACTGTTCCGAAAAGAAGGCTTTTTTTTCTTTTTACGCGGTAATATGTTGCACCTGTTTTTTTACAAGCCGAGCGGATATTCTCTGTCGCAAGAACAGCGTAAGGGTGGGTTGCGTCGATAACTGTACAAAAACTATTTTCCGAAATAAGCGCGGCAATTTCATTTTCGTCAAGCCTTCCGTTAAGAACATTCACATATTCGTTCTCATTCAAAAGCTCTGCGCCGTATTCGGTCGTCACAGAAACAGTCGCGCGAACCCCATTTTCTCCGCAAAATTCCGCCAGCCTGCGCCCCTCGGTCGTTCCGCCAAAAATAAGCAGCTCACCCATTTCTGTACCCCCGCGGAGTAACCATCTTTCCGCCTATATTTTTCGTTTTACTGTTCCCGACAAAAACAGTCGTAAACATATCGACACCGGTTTTTTTCAGTTCGCTAAGCGTCAGAACGCAGCTTTCCTGTCCTTTTCGCCCGATATTTTTTACATATCCGCACACTGTTTCGGGCGCTTTAAATTCAAGCATTATTTCACAGGCTTTTTTGAGATAATCGCTTCGGGCTTTGGACGACGGATTATACAAGACTATCGTAAAATCGCCCTCTGCCGCGCATTTTAAGCGGTTGAGAATTTTATCCATCGGAGTCAGCAGGTCGGAAAGGCTTATTACGGCAAAATCGTGTGTGAGCGGCGCGCCGAGAATTGCTCCCCCGCTAAGGGCGGCTGTTACGCCTGCAACGTTCTCAATTTCAACGCTCGGATAATCGCCCGCCAGCTCGTAGGCCAGCCCTGCCATTCCGTAAACGGAGCTGTCGCCGCTGCATACGAGTGCAACATTCCGCCCCTTTTCCGCTTCGGAAAGTGCGAATTTTACACGTTCGTTTTCCTGTCGCATAGCTGTCGAAAAATAATCCTTTTCAGGAAAAAACTGTCGGAGCAGCTCTGTGTAGACATTGTACCCGACAACCAGCTCGCTTTTCGATATAGCCGACTCAGCCTCAAGCGTCATTCCCTCACGGCTGCCACAGCCGAATCCGACAATATAAAGCTTCATAGCAATGTCCTCCCAAAATCAATCTCGATCGGTTTTTCACCCGCAGAAACGGTTATTCCGCAGCCTGCCTGCTTTCTCAGAATCAGCTTTGCGCCGTATTTTACGACGCTTCTTTCGCACACGTTATCCGTTCCCGTTTTTGACATAACAAAAGCTGATTTCGCGAAATCGCCCTTTACGCTCATAAGCTCCGCCGCGCTGTATGTTATCAGCTCAAGACTGTTTTTTTCGCAGTACTCGTTCAGTCCTTTTTCGCCTGATTTTATATCAATCGTTACGACTGCACAGATGCGCTTTACGTCAATTCCGACTGCGCTCAGGCATTCGCAAACGCGCTTTTCGATATACGCGCAGGCTGTTCCTTTTTTACAGCCGATACCGACAACTATGTTCTTCGGAACAAGGTTAAGCGTTATTTCAAAGGGCTTTTTTGATGTTTCGGCGGAAATGCAGACGCCTGTTCGGAAGCAGCCACACGTTTCGATCTCACATGGAATATTTTTACATTCGCAGTCGCTTAAAAAACCGATTTTTTCGTCTTTTAATACAGCTGCCGCGATTTCCTTTGCGACGGAAAGGTCGGTTATAATCAGGTTATTCGCCGCGGCGAAGCTGTCGGGAGAAAACTTTCCTCCGACATCTGTCGCGGTCGTAACAACGGGAACGGCGTTTATTTTATGTGCAATTTTTTCGGCAAGCGCATTAGCTCCGCCGAGGTGTCCTGATAAAAGAGAAATTACGAATTTACCGCTGTCGTCAATCACAACAACCGCGGGATCGGTTGCCTTTGAACGAAGAAATGGCGCGACGCTTCGCACCGCTATTCCGCATGCACATACAAAAACAAGCGCGCCGTATTTCCCGAAAGCTTCCGAAATAAGCGTGTTCAGATCCAGAAAGGAATTTGAATTCCCGCCGCAGCTTTTATGAAAAGAAAAGCATGAGACCTCGTGCTCGTCTGCGAGAAAACCGCTTATTTTTTCTGATAAGGCGCAGCCCCTTACCGTAACGGAGATAATTGCAATTTTCATTTTACCGCCTTCCGGAACTCTGTGCTGAAACTCTCATCGTAAAGCTTTGAGAGCGCGTAGTCGCGTCCGAGAAAATCGCCGACTGTTATAAGAGCGGTCTTTTTTATACCATTCTTTTCGGCTGTTTCATAAAGACTTCCGACTGTACAGCGGCAGACTTTTTCATCGCGCCAGCTTGCCTTATAAACGATCGCGGCAGGCGTTTCGTAAGAATAACCGCCGCATATAAGCCGCTGCGAAAGCTCGCTTAGCATACCTGTACTCAGAAAAATAACCATAGTAGCTCCGTGGGCGGCGAGAAGCTCAATTTTTTCTTTTTCTGGGACAGGCGTTCGCCCTGCCATACGCGTTATTATAACCGTCTGCGTTACATCGGGGAGCGTATACTCCGCTTTTAACGCGGCAGCTGCGCCGCAGAAAGAGCTTACTCCGGGGCAGATCTCATACGGTATTTTCAGCTTGTCAAGACGATCCATCTGTTCGCGTACCGCGCCGTAAAGAGAGGGGTCGCCCGTATGAAGCCGCACTGTTCTTTTTCCGCATTTTTCAGCGCTCTCCATAACGGAGATAACCTCGTCAAGGGTCATATATGCGCTATTATAAATCTTACAGCCATTTTTCGCGTATTCCAGCAATTCGGGATTCACAAGCGAACCTGCGTAAATAATTACGTCCGCATTTTCCAGAAGTCTTTTTCCGCGCAGGGTCATCAGGTCGGCCGCGCCGCAGCCTGCTCCGACAAAATCAACCATTATACTCCTCCGAAATCAAGTCTATAAGCTTATCGGCGAGGGCTGTTTTAACAGTAACTCCGTGTTTTTCGGAAAACATTACCGCGCCGATTTCTATGCTGTTTTTAACCTTTGCGTTAAGATAATAATTCGCTCTTTCCGACAGCTTATTCAGTGTTTTCTCCATATCTCCGTTTTTCTTCAGGATATCGAGTGCCGCGTCTACCGTCGCACATTCCGGTATTTTTCTAAGACAGCCCATATCCGCTCCCGCAAGCACACCGCATGTCACAAGCACGTCCATTCGCCCGTCGGCCTGAGCGGAATGAGTGTTCATAATCCCCGCGCCGAGTTTTACAAGCTTTCCGATATGTCCGATAATAAGCACTCTTTCAAAACCTTTTTCTAAAGCGATATCAATCGTTTCCCCGATAAAATTACTGCATTTTACGCTTTTTTCAAGTGCAAAAGGCATCAGACTCTGAATAAAATTTTCGCTGTAATTTCCGAGTGTAAGAAGAAGGCTTTTTTGCCCCTGAACACGGCGCATTTCAGTTTCAACACGGATAGTTTCAACAAGCGCGGAATTGCTCATAGGCTCTACGATTCCGCTTGTTCCGATTACAGATATTCCGCCCTTTATCCCCATTCGCGGATTATAGGTTTTCTTAGCCAGTTCTTCTCCGCCGGGAACATATATCTCAATATGAAAACCTCCGCGGTAATCGTATTTTTCAGCAATTTCCGACACCGCGCAGCTTATCATTTTTCTCGGCACGGAATTTATCGCGTATTCTCCGACAGGCTGGTCAAGTCCCGCTTTCGTTACTATTCCGACGCCCTTTCCTCCGGTAATTTCAATACCGAAGCGAATACGGCTTACCCTCGCATATACAAGTATGCCATTTGTTATATCGGGATCATCACCGCTGTCCTTTTTTATCGCACACTCTGCATATTCGTCGTTCAAAAGCGGATTCTCAACGTTAAGCTTCAGCTCTATTCCTTTAGGCGTGATGATTGAAACGGCAGACAGAATTTCAGCGGAAAGGAGCATTTCCGCCGACGCTTTAGCTGCTGCGGCAGCGCACGAGCCTGTCGTATACCCGCACCTTAGCCGCTGTTTACCGTGATAAATATATTCGTAAAGCATAAAATGTCGTTCCTTTCCGCTGTCAGCCGAGTGGCATTCCGATCTGAAATAAGAATACCCCTAAATCAGTTCACCATATCCGCAACAGAAACTCCGTACTGCGCTGTAAAATAAGCTTCGATCGAGGCTACATCGCCTTTAAGACGCTCGTTTGCGCTGTCATATCTGCCGTTATCCTTTGTGCTCTGGGTTGTATCATTACGGTCGGAATCTTCGATTTTTACTACCTCGCCGGCACTGATGCCGTAGGTGTAATAAAAGCCTGTTCCCATCATCGAAACGTAATAGTACTGTTCTACGGTGTTTGTGTTAAAATCGAAAAGGTAGTACTCTACCGTTTCATTTCCATCAAGATCTGTTTTAACAAATCTGACGGTTTTAGCGGACTTGTCAGCTGTAATTTTAAGACCCGCGCCCTCAAACGGCGAATTTACGGTGTCAAGATAGGTAAGAACGCCGTTTTCGTCGGTAAATACAGACGTATCGCCCGGAGTCTGCTGTTCTGCCGAAACAGTTGTGTTCTCCGCAGTTCCCTGCGCGTCAGAACAGGCGGAAGCAGAAATTACCGCCGCTGAAAGTAAAGCTAAAGAATTGATTTTTTCATTATGAAATCCTCCTAAAATATATTTGAAGCCCTAAGGCATTCAATCGTCAGTTATAAAATTACGTACATTTTCTTCAACAGCCGAAGCTGTTACTTCGTCAAGAGCAATGTACTCCGCGTTCATACGCTCGGCTATCTGCTTAGCAAAGCCGAATCTTATATACCCGTTCTCCGCGTCCAGCACCATTGCTCCAACGCCAGACCCGCGAACCATATCCGCAGCTTTAAGTGCGTCCCCGAACGGCTCGCCGCCAAACAGCGGCACATTAGCCTTCCCGTCAGAAATCAGTATAAGATATTGAAGCACATCGGGGTTCCGTATCCGTTCCGCACGCAGAAGCTCACAGGCACGAAAAATTCCATCCGCAAGCGGCGTTTTCCCGCCCGTAGGAAGCTCGTCCATACGCTTTCGCGCCAGCTCAGGGCTTCCGGTTATACTAAGCAATATATCTGCACGTGAGCCGTGAAACGAAACAACACCTACTCGGTCGCGCTTCCGGTACGCCTCGGACAGGAGCCCTTTTACTGCGCCTTTTACCGCGCGCATTCGCCGCTTTGCTCCCATTGAGCCGCTTGAATCCACAACGAAAAGTATAGACGCGCCTGTCCTCCGTTCACGCACCTTTTTTCGCAGATCCGAAACTTTTATTAAAAGACGCGGTTTTCCGTCCGAAATCTGGAAATGCCGGTTAAGAGCGGCAGTGCAAAACGTCGGGATCAGCGCTATATCGCGGCATTCTCCATGCGGGATCCCACTTCGTATATACCGACCGTTTTTTTCACTCGTTACAGTTTTACTTCGCTTCCCGCTCCCGCCATTTTTCCCCGCTGAGCTTTTCATTGCGCCTATCGAAATCGGTAATTCCTCATCAGGCGTTTCCGTTATTTCACTTTTTATTTCATTCGGCTCGGTGCTTATCGAGCCTTCGCTTGGCATATCCGCCTGCTCGGTTGGCTCTATCGGCTCTGAATTTTCACCGGAAGTGTCGCTTTTCGCGCTTTTTTCCATTTTCATCGGCTGGACAGGCGCTCTCATGCGATGCGGAAGCACCATTCCTGCCGCCTCGGAAACGTCCGACTCCGAAACAGTTTTGCCGCCGCGCCATGCGCATAGCGCTTTAGCTGTTTCGGCAAGTACAATTTCACAGCGGTTTCCCTCGCAGCCGGCCTTGCTAACCGTAAGCGCGATAAGCTGTAAAATATCATACGGAACATCTATCTTTTCAACGCGTTTTTCCGCGCGTGAAATCCGCTCCGAAAGCTCGGCTTCAGCCTGCGAAAAACTGTCGTAAAGTTCCTTTGCGCTTTTTTCATATTCAAGTCTTCGACGTATTATTTCGGTTCGCGTATCTATATCATTTTCACTTGTAACATTTACGAAAAGCCCGAATTTATCGAGCAGCTGAGGGTTTAAGCTCCCCTCCTCCGGATTCATTGTTCCTATCGGGATACAGCGGCAGGAATGGCTGTAAGAAACTCCGTCGCGCTGTACTATATTTTCACCCGACGAAATAACCGCTGTAAGTATTCCGCTGATATGTTTTCCGAGCAGGTTTATCTCGTCAATATAGAGAAAATTCCCGTCCGCGTCGGATAAAAGTCCCTTTTCAAAATTTCGCTCGCCGTTTTTTATAAATTCGGTCAGCCTGAGCGTTCCAACCAGCCTGTCCTCAGTGACATTCAACGGGATTTCTACCATTTTTCTTCCCGAAACTGCCGCAAGCGCGCGCACAGCTGTTGACTTTGAGGTACCCTTTTCGCCTGAAATCAGAACCCCGCCTATCAGGGGATTTACGGCGCATAATATGAGTGCAAGCTTAAGCTTTTCCTGAGCGGAGATTGCCGTAAAGGGAAATGGAATTGCTCCGCTCATATATTTCCACGGCTTTCTATCATATCAAAAATGTCGTTACGATTTATCTGATTATCCTCAAAGGGACGTCGGCGCATTCTGTGCGGAAGGGCAAGCTCAGCCGCCAGCTTCATATCCTCTCTTAAAACAGCCCTTCGCCCCTCGTAAGCGGCATTGGCGCAGGCTGTTTTTATAAGAGCGATATCCGCTCTATGACCCTCAACGCCGAGTGAAACGGATATTTCCGCCGCCAGCCGCAGCATTTCATCTGAACAGGTTACCTCTTTAAGGCGCGCGCAGCCATCGCTTATCTTTTTACGCTGCTTATCCTGTTCAACGCTCCATTTCTCAATAAAAGCCTGCGGGTTTTCCTCGTATTCAAGATAACGCCTTACAACCTCGGTCCGCATTGCAATATCGGTTTCTCCCCTCACCTCTGTCATAAGACCGAAACGGTCAAGCAGCTGCGGTCGAAGCTCGCCCTCCTCCGGGTTCATTGTTCCGACAAGCACAAAGCTTGCAGGGTGACTGAACGAAATACCCTCGCGCTCTACTGTATTAACTCCCATTGCCGCTGAGTCAAGAATAACGTCAACAACGTGGTCGTCGAGAAGGTTTATCTCGTCAACATACAGGATATTACGGTTCGCCTCGGCAAGAACACCTGCCTCGAAATGCTTTTCTCCCGTTGCAAGTGCCTTTTCTATATCAAGCGTTCCGACAACTCTGTCCTCGGTTGCGCTTACGGGCAGTTCCACAACCCGCATATATCCTTCGGCTGAATCGGGATTTTCAGTTTTCCGGCATTTTTCACACTGGCAGCTTCTGTCATAGGGGTCACAGGAAAACGGACATCCGCGCACCTCGCGCCGCGCAGGCATAACCTCGGTAAGCGCGCGCACCGCCGTAGATTTCGCCGTTCCTTTTTCGCCCTTTATCAATACGCCTCCAAGAGCGGGGTTTATAAGATTGAGTATAAGTGCGCGCTTCATTTTTTCCTGTCCGACTATCGCCGTAAATGGAAAGTAAGCTTTATCATTCATTACTATTCGCCCTCGATTCTATTTTCCGTTTCAAGATATGCTCTTCTTATCGCGTCAAGCTGTTCCTTTGAAGCGTTCCAATATCCGCGGCGGCTGTATTCTTCCATCTGTTCCAGAATATCCATATATGCATAGGGATTGTTCTCAGCCATTCTTCGCCGCAGTTCGTCGTCCTGTACATATTTTTCACACAGCGAATCATACACCCACGGTTCAACCGATCCTGTCGTAGCGGCAAGTCCCATAACATTCGCGAAACGCTCGGAAATTTTTTGCGCGCCGTGGAATTTGTGCGCAAGCATTCCGTCTATCCATTTCGGATTAAGGATCCGCGTCCGTATTCCTTTAGCAACTGCCTTTTCAGCAGCTTCCGTTACGGGCTTAGCGCCGGTTGTATCTGTAACAAGCATTACCGCTTTTCTTCCCCTTACCGTTTCAACAGATTTCGCAAGTCCTCCGAAAAATTCGTAATAATGGTCGAGATCGGTTATTTCATATTCGTTATTATCGCGAACCTGCGATACAATTTCAACGCTTTTAAGGTTCTTCTCATAAAGCCCGCCTATATCGCCGCCATGGGTGTTACGATTATATGCGTAATGAAGCGAGGAGAGGAAACGGCTCGCAAGCTGTTCTTCTTTTTCCCAGGCTTTTGTTTCAATAATCGTTGTTAAATCTGTTCCATACTCACCCTCGCGCGGACCGAAAATCCGCGTTACCGAAAGGCTCTCCGCATCTTCTTCATCATACCCCTTATTCAGCAGATACCTTAAAATCCCTCTTGAATTTGCCTTCAGATAATTCTGTTCATCAGTTTCGTCGGCTGAATTGACAAGATGAAATAAATCATCGAGGTTTTCGATAATATTCGGAAAAAGGTCGCGAAAAAAACCGCACATATTCACTGTAACATCAACTCTCGGTCGTCCCAGCTCGGCGATCGGAATAAGCTCATATTTCGTGTTCCAGGCTGAATTGCCGCTTGCGGGACGTGCGCCGAGATATGCCATGATCTGTCCTATCGTTTCGCCGCCTGTACGGGAGGTTTCAAGTCCCCAGAGGATCACAGCGGTAGAATTCGGGTAACAGCCATGCTCGGAATAATAGGCGGCAAGCGTATTTTCGGCGATCCGCGCACCTCGGCGATATGCGGAGGCTGTCGGAACGAACCGCGCGTCAAACTGATACAGGTTATATCCCGACGGAAGAACCTCCGGGCTGCGGTAGATATCTCCGGCAGGCTTCGCAGGAATATAACCGCCCGAAAGCGCATTAAGAAGCTGTTCATTTTCCGCGCAGCGTTTTACCGCCGCGTATCGCTCCCGACCATACTCAATTGTCGTCCGGAACGCTTCCGGAACGTTGTCTGCGTCGAAATACCTGTCAAAAAGTTCCTCCGCAAGCTCGTTTTCCCCGCCCGGATATTTTTCAGGCTCCTTCGCGGCAATTTCATTCAGCGACAGAACATCGTCGTGCGGTTTTTTCAGAAGCTCACGGATATAACCGCGCGCTTCCTCGTCGGAATAGCCGCGCCCGAAAATATGCAGTCCCTTCGGAATAAGCGAGGTTTTAAGCCTATAAAGCTCCGATTCAAGTTCTTCGCGGCATTCGGGAAGCTTTAGCGCGTCAGCAAGCTCAGCGATGTTTTTTTCAACATCTTCCGCTGCGCTTTCCGAAAAAGTGCGCCGTTGGTTATATTCATCAAGCATTGCCGAAAGGCGGGCGTAGTCGCCGTACAGACCGCTCTGGATAAATACTGGAGGCTGGTAGCCTATAAGGGAAGCGTGCGAGCGGCGTTTAGCTATGGCTGCCTCGGAAGGATTTCCACAGTAATAAATGTAAAAATGCGGAATATCGCCGATAAGCATATCGGGATAACAGCTTCCGCTCATACCGCATTCCTTTCCTTTAAGAAATTCAAGCGTGCCGTGGGTTCCGATATGAATAACCGCGTCTGCGTCGAATTTCTCACGGATATACTTATAAAAAGCAATGTACTGGTGATGCGGCGGTATAGATTTATCGTGGTAGAGCTTGTCGTTTTCTTCGTGAAAACCACGCGAAGGCTGGATTCCGACAAGCACGTTTCCATACTCCGCAGCCGGGATAAGGAAATCTCCGTTATCGTCTGTCATTATACCTTTTTCGGGAGTACCCCATATTTTTCTGACATTTTCGCCGTCGGAGAAACTGTCCAGAAACTGCTTATAATCTGTACCGGAATAAGTCGGCATAGCACCGCAGTCGTTGTATTTTCCCGAATTTACAAGCCCGCCGTCTACAAAATCGGACATCAGTTTTTCCGCCGAAACGTTTTCGGACGTATACCCGTTTTCCTTCAAGAGCGAAAGCAGCGACGATACCGATTCAAATGTATCAAGGAACGCGCCGCCGAATGCGTTAGCTTCTCCCGGCGGATAATTGTAGCATATAACGGCGATTTTCTTTTCAGAATTTTCCTTTTTACTAAGCCCGGCGTATTTTTCGACTCGCCGCGCAAGCATATCCACACGTTCGCCGATAACCTTAAGTTCGTCCGTTGTAACATCGAATTTTTCGTTATACAGCGGCTCTGTTTTCGCTCCGACAGGCATTGTCATTATAGCGCCGTCCTGTTCGGGAAGCATTACGGAGATAAGCGTTTCCGAGGGCGTGTTTCCGCGCACGGAATCCTTCCATTCCATTTCGGTAAGGCGTGAAATAAAAAACGGGTGCATATACGGAACATTTAATTCGCGAAGAAGATCTGTTCCCGCAGAGATATTTCCGCCCATAGGGCCTGCTCCCAGCCTGAACGACATGGTGTTGATTACAACGTCTGTCTTAAACGGCATAAATTCCGTCAGGAGTCGGCGGAGGGTGCCATCGCTGATACTATCGGAGCCTGAAACCGCAATCGGGAGGATATTTAGCCTTTTACCAAGCCGCGCGGATATTTCAGAAACTGCCGAGGAATAGTCCATCGGGTAAATATGGCCATAATAAAGCAGCGCGGCGGTTGGCTTATTCTCATCAAACGGGAAATCAGCCGAAAAATCGGAAAAGTCGGTATATGGCTTCATATCGAGTGGTCTGCACACCGCCGCAGATAAAGCCACGCGCGGCGCAGCGGGCTTCGGCAGACGCTTTGCACCGCCGTATTCGCGCAGAATGAGATAAAGCATATTAAGAATATTCGGATAATCGGCAACGTAAAAATACTTGCAGATAAGCGAGTAATTCCGCATATCACGCATTTTTCCCGGCATTACTTTTCCCATACTCTCAGCCATCGCCTGCATTTTTTTCATAGCCGTCATATCCGTTTTTTTCCCGTCGGAGGCTTTCATCGCGGAAACAGAAAAATCACCGAGTTTTAAATATTCACGTGCTGAATTTCCATACGGAATAACATTTCCGCGGCATCCGGCAAGTCCCTCATAGACCGATTTAATTATCTCGGCGGGACTTCCCATAAGATCGACAAAAACCATATCCGACGTTTTTATATCGGAAATGAGGCGCGCTTTTTTTTCTTTTCCGTATTTTGAAACAGCAAAGTAAAGCCGCAGGTCGAGCAGACCAGGTTCAGCGTTTTCAATTTCGCCTGCCGCCTTTATAAGGCAGTTCACTGACGGTGCGGAAACTGTTATAAATGTAAATCTCATTCTCTTACCCTCTTTGCGTAAAATACCGGCGAACCGTCCTCGCTGTCGGAAAGAATTTCCGCGTCAACACGGAAAACATTTTCAAGCTCTCCGTTTTCGAGCAGCCTTCGCGGAGAGCCGACCGTATGCACCTCGCCGCAGTTCATAACAATAAGCTCGTCCGAATAACGCGCCGCATGATTCATATCGTGAAGCACCATAACAACTGTTATTCCCTCTTCCCGGTTAAGCGCGGAAATAAGCTCCATTATTTCAAGCTGATGCGAAATATCGAGATATGTCGTAGGCTCGTCAAGGAGGATTATTTCGGGTTTTTGTGCAATTGCCATCGCGATTCGCGCACGCTGTCGTTCGCCGCCGGAGAGTGAATTTATTCGCCTTTTGGAAAGTCCTGACATTCCTGTACGTTCAATTGCCCATTCGACAATTTCCTTATCGCAGGTCTCCGAACCTGACCACCATTTTTTATGTGCAAATCTTCCGTATTCGACGAGCGTCCTTACGGTAACGTCGCTCATACTCGTGTCCGTCTGACCGAGAACAGCCATTTTCCGTGCAACAAGCTTTGTGTTCGTATGAAAGATATCCTTTCCGTCAAGCAGCACTTCGCCGCTTTCAGGGCGAAGATCCCTGCTCATCGAACGGATAAGGGTTGTTTTTCCACAGCCGTTCGGACCTATTACAGAATAGACCCTTCCCCTTTCTATATCAACGCTCACATTATCGAGTATACGGTTTTTTCTGTATCCCGCACACAGATTCCTGACAGATAAAATTGTTTTTTCCATAACAGCCTACTTTCTGAGCAGATATAAAAAGAAAGGAACGCCGAGAACCGCCATAACTATTCCGACAGGTATCTCTGTCGGACTAAGAACAGTCCTTGCGAAGGTGTCACTAAGCATAACGAGCGCCGCGCCCATAAGCGCTGACGCGGGGAACGTTACGCGATAATTGTTCCCAAGAATAAGACGTACACTATGCGGAACTATAAGCCCTACGAATCCGAGCAGTCCCACAACGCTTACAGCCGAGGCTGCAAGCAGGGCGGCAAGTGCGGTAAATCCAAGCCTTGTAAGCTCGACATTAAGCCCAAGCCCCCTCGCCGTTTCATCGCCGAGTACAAGAATATTAAGCTTATCCGCAAAAAACAGCGAAAGCACCAGCCCTATGATCGTATACGGGAGGATAGTCTGAACCTCGCCCCAGCTTCTTGACGAAAGGCTTCCGTTCATAAACGTAAGCGCACCGTGAACCCGGTCGCTGAAGAACACAAGTATCGCGGAAATGCCTGCTCCGAAAAGCTCCGAAACGGCGACGCCCGAAAGAACAATCCGCGTTGTATCAATACCGCCGCGCCAGGCAAGCAGATATATTATCCCTGCCGCCAGCAGTGCGCCCGCAAACGCCACAGGCGGAACGAGATTCTGCCACTGCGGAAAAATGACAAGAATCATTATCCCGAACAGACCCGCGCCGCTGCTTATCCCTATAATTGACGGGTCAGCGAGCGGATTTTTCATAACGCCCTGGAGGATCGAACCTGAGAGCGCAAGATTTACTCCGACAAGCGCTGCCAGGATCATTCGCGGCAGGCGTATATTCCATATAACCTTATTATTCGTGTCGGTATGATTCCCGCCGATCGTCGCGATTATATCGGAAACGGAAATATCCATTGTTCCGACAATATTTCCGAGGATAAATGCGCCGATTACCGCCGCCGCAAGAACAATGAGGACTGTCGTTCTGAACGACGCCTTATCTTTAAGCTGTTTTTCTTCCATCAGTCAAACACTTCCGCTTCTCCGTAAATTTCGGGATAAATACTCTGCGCCATAAACCGGATAGCGTCAACGTAATAGGGACCCGCGTTGTAGAGATAATACTGCTGCGGCAGATATATGACGTTTCCCTCGCTTATGGCACGTACAGAGCTCCACGCAGGATTGGACGCGAACTGTTCCTCGACAGTTCTTTTAGCCTCTGCGTTGCTCGAAATCATAGTTGTTACAAGAACGTAATCGGGATCCTTTTCAACTATATATTCTATATCAAGCGGCGTTGTTTCAGAGCCGATCGAATCGGGCGGGAGATCGGAGGCGATATTATCGAGGCAGAGTATCTGCGCTATATCCCCCGCGATGCTGTTATCAAGCTTTACCGCCAACGAATTTGATGTCACGTATAGAATTACAACGGAAATGTCGTCATCGGGCAGCTTATCGGTTATCTCCTTTTTTCCGTTTTCAAGCTCGGCAATGCGTTCTTCGGCAAGTTCGCTGTTACCAAGAATTTTTCCGAACGCACGGTATGTATCCACAACGTCTGAAAACCCGCGGATATTTGTCTGGATAACGTCGTACCCCATTTCGCGCAGCTTAGAAGCCTGCGTTGACTGGGTTCCGACCTGCGCGACAATAAGGTCAGGTTCCTCCGCGATTACCGCCTCCATATCAATCGAATAAACCGGTCCGATTTGCGGGAGCGCTTTAATCTCCTCCTCATACTTCTCCGCAAGCCGCAGGTTATCGCTTATATTCGCGGTGCAGACGGATTTACCGCCGAGGTCGTACCATATATTAAGAGGAGTTCCCGAAAGTACCGCCGCACGCTCAAACTGTTTCTCGATAACAGTTTCTTTCTTCAGGTAATCACGTACAGTAAGCGGGAAGTCCGCGCCTGTAACCGATATAACCGCTTTATCCTCAACCAAAGCGGTATCGTTCTGAACATTTTCAGGCTGTGCGGACGTGCAGGCTGACGCCATTACGATGAATGCAGCTGCCGCGGCAAATAATCTTTTTTTCATATAATCACACTTTCTTCTATTTTCTCGCAATAGATTTTTCTTATTTCCTCGTATTCACCAAGCCCTTTTACTACGCAGCGCACCTCGAAGCCTGACGATTCAAGCCTGCTTTTTATGCTTTCCGGAGAATCCCCCGCCATATCATTTTTGGCGTGGTCGCCCGCGACAAACATAAGCGGCATTAACGTTACGCGTGATATTTCCTGAACCTTTAACTCGCTTATTACATCATTAAGGGACTGCGCGTTCTCAACGGTTATGGTATGGAGTCTGTCAATCCCAAGCCCGACGCATACCCTGCGGAACTCGCCGTAAACGCTGTCGGCGGCGTGCTCGGTTCCATGCCCCATAAGAACAAGCGTTTCCTCCGGAAATTTTTCCGCGATTATCCGGCACACTCTTTCCATATCCCTGCGCTCATAAAGCAGCGGTTTCCCCATTTTCACCGTGGTAAAGCTGCCGCGCTGTTCAGCTCCATCAGCAAGCGACAGCTCATATTCTATTCCCGCGATCATATATGTAGGCTGGATCATAACCTCATCATACCCCATATTGCTGAGACGGCGCAGCGTCATATCGGGTGTTTCAAAAGAAAGTCCCTTTTTTTCGAGCAGGCTTATCACTTTCCTGCTCGTAAGCGAAAGAAAAACGTCATAATCGGGGAGATATTCCTCAAAATCTTTTTTCAGCGTAAGAACCGAATTTTCGAGAGCGTCAACATGACTTGTCCCGAAGCTTACTTCAATAACCGCTTTTCTCATATTCCATATCCTTTCCGAAAAATAAATACTGTCCGCTTTTTTCATCGCGCCGCGCGTCAACCCCGAACGCCTCGCTGATAAGTCCTTTTTCAATTATTTCCTGCGGCGCGGCTGCTCCGAGAAGCCTGCCGTTTTTCATTACTGCCGCGATATCTGCACAGCTAAGAGCCATATTTAAATCGTGAAGCACCATTATCACGGTTTTTCCTCTTTTTTTCAGCTTTTCAGCCAAGCGTACAATTTCAAAGCAGCCGCCTATATCGAGATATGTACAAGGCTCGTCCATAAGCACGATATCCGCGTCCTGAGCGAGCGTCATTGCTATATATGCGCGCTGCTGCTGACCGCCGGACAGCTCCGAAACATTCATATCCGCAAACCCGATAGCGTTCGCGTCAGACAGCGCAAGCTCCACCGCTTCCTTATCACGTGCGGTAAGTCGGCGCGGGTAACCGAGGTGGGGAAATCTGCCGTGGGAAACAAGCGCGCGGACCGTTATGCTGCCGGGATTATGCGACTGTTCCATATACGACACTTTAAGCGCAATATCTCTCCGCTTCATCTTTGAAATATCCTCGCCGTTTATAGCTACTTTTCCCTCCGACGGACGGAGGAGTCCGCAGCACATCTGAAGCAGTGTGCTTTTTCCGCAGCCGTTCTCCCCTATCACGGAAACTATATGTCCCGACGGAAAAACGGCGTTAATATTCTCAAGCACTTTTTTTGCGCCGTATCCGCCGCTTACAGCCTTTATTTCAAGCATTATGATTCCCGCCTTTCTTCCTAAGAAGCAGGTATATGAAAAACGGCGCTCCGATATATGAAATAACAATCCCGAGCGATATTTCATTCGGCGAGAAAACCGTTCTGGATATTACATCGCACAACGTTACAAAAGAAGCACCCATAAGCACGCTTGCGGGTATCAGCCATCTTCCTTCGCAGCCGATAATTCTCCTGCATATATGCGGGACAATAAGTCCGACAAATCCAAGTATTCCTGCGAAGCTTACCGCCGCGCCCGCAAGCGCAGCCGCTATTATAAGAAACGCGGCTCTTACCGCTTTTACATTCATGCCGAGCGTGAAAGCGGCATTTCCGCCGAGAGAAAGCATATCAAGCTCCCTGTTCAGTAAAAATGCAAGCACGATTCCAACGAGAATTATTATCCAGGCGGGCGAAAGCTTATCAATTGTAATTCCGCCAAGCCCGCCTATTTTAAATGACGCGACACCGGAAAGAGTGTCGGGAAAAAGCTCTGTAACAGTATCGGTAGCGGCGTTAAACAAGGCTGAAATCGCCGTCCCCGCAAGCACAAGCGTTATCCTCGACAGCTCCGCTTTTCTGGCGATCAGAAATACAGCGGCGACTGCGGAAAACGCACCGAAAAATGCGGCCAACGGCAATAATGAAACAGCGGCGGGCATAAGCGCGGAAAAAAGTGTTACAAAAAATCCCGCGCCCGCGTTTACGCCAATTACACCCGGCGAGGCAAGAGGATTTCCAAGCACAGCCTGGATTATTACTCCGGAAAGCGCAAGCGCCGCGCCCGAAAGCACTGATCCGAAAACCCGCGGGATACGGATACAGCGGATAATTCTTTCAGCTTTACCCTCCGCGCCGAAAGCTGCCGAAATAACCTCGCCGAGGGACAGCCTTACCGCGCCGAAGCAGACGCCTGATATGCACGAAAAAACAAGCAAAATAACCAGCAGAACAAGCACAAAGATTTTTTTTTATCCGTAAAGAATTTCCGAAAGCTTACGATATGCTTCACCCCATTTCGCGTTCGGTTTATAATGAAAAAGGTTTTTCGGTAATACAATAAACCTGTCGTTTTTAACAGCTGACAGCTCCGACCACGCGGGGTTGTCCAGAAGCGTTTTTTTCAGTGTTTCGGCAGCCTTACCCTCGTCCGAACCCATAAATGTCACAAATATAAAATCGGGGTCGGCTTCTATTATTACCTCAAGGCTCAGATTTTCGGTAAGCTCGCCGCTGTCGGCTATATTCCTGCATCCAAGCTCGTTAAGCATTCCTCCGGTAAAGCTCGCACTTCCCTTCGCGTGGACAGCTATTGACGAAGCGCGCAGGTAAATCACACTCGGCGACGAATCCGCCGGAACAGAATCGATTACCCCGTTGACCTGTTCGTGCAGCTTAGTTCCGTTTTCCTCGTAAAGGTCGTTTCTTCCGGTTATTTCAGTAAATATTTTCAACACGGATAAATACTCGTCGAAATTTTCCACGCGGAAATATGCGGCGACGATCCCCACATTTTCGAGGGTGCTTTTCAGCGCGGTGTGTTCGGCAAGCTCCGAGGAAAGCACGGCAAAATCTATACCCATTTCTATCATCTTTTCAACGGACGGCGCCTTCAATTTCCCGATATCTTCTGCCGTTTCAGGCACATCAAACAGATGGTCGTCATACGCGTCAGACGTTACCGCCAAAAGCTCGCCGCCCGCTATGACCCATATTTCCGCAAGACTTCCGCTGCAAAAAGCTGCTTTCGGTGCGGAACTAACTGTTACGCTGTTACCAAGGCTGTCCGTAAAGGAATATCCGTCTGTTTTTTCATTTGCATTTCCGTAGGTGCAGCCTGCCGCGGATATTAACAAAAAAATGAGCAGAATTACTGTGAAAACGCTTGATCCTTTCAATTTCACACCATCTCCAAAACTGTTCAAAAAATAAAAAAGACGCTATCCGTGCCGCAGCACGAATAACGTCGTCCGAACTTTTTATCAGATATGGCATAACAAATACACGAAAAACAGACCGCACCCGTAAAGGCGCAGACGAACCCATATTCTTCACACCATATCATCGTTCACGTTCCGAAAGTCCGCAGACTATAAACGACACCCATGCGCGGGAAAAATACAGGCAAGTATTCCGACTTATCGTCCGTCGGGGATCCGACCCACGTGCGCCTTCCCGGAAAAATATCCCAGTGACCGAAATCTCACACAGCTGCGGGATTTCCTGCACGCTTTAAGACGAAATACGGCAACGGCTTTGCTCAGGATTCACACCTGATTCCTTATTATGCCGATTGGCATTGCGCTCGGCGGAAAAAGCTCCGCTTCGCACCCATATTCCGATATTTCTGTTACATTGTATCACTTTCGCGGCTGAATGTCAAGTGATTTATTGATTATCGAATATGCAGCCGCTTACTTTTTTTCACAAAAATAAAGGACTCCCATAAAGGAAGTCCTTTATTTAACCGCCGCGCCGGACATGGCATATAAAACCCGCACGAAGCAGGGTGGGTAAGATCGCTTGACAGGTTCACGCTCCCTTCTTCCGCAGTACGGGAGGTCTGCAATCCGCTGTCATAGAGAAATCCCGATTATAATGTGTTGGATTATAGTAACCATGAGTATCGAACGCAGCAGTAAAATTAAACTTATTCGTCGCCGAATTTTTCGCTGAACAGCTCCATAAATGCGTCGCCGATTTTCGTGTAAAGTTCTTCATCGTCAATCGTTTTTAATGTACACTGTTCCTCGTTTTCGTCTTCAATTACTTCAAGAATTATAAATTCTACTTCATCATCGGACTCATCATCCTCAACATAAGGTGTGAGAGCGGCATAATTCTTTCCCTCAACCTCAATCGTGTCGATAAGCTCAAAATCCTCGCCGTCAAGATCTATAATGACAGGCTCGTATTCTTCTAAATCGAGTTCTTCAGACATAATATGTTTCCTTTCCTCAGGCATTTGTTATAGTGCGCGTCAACAGCATTTATTATACACTGTTTTTTTCAAAAAGTCAATACGCTTTATTAGCCGAATACCGGTTTTCTGCGTATTTTCCATAATTTGTACATATTACGGTTGAAAATTTTATGTAAAATGTCACAAATAAATCTATTGACAAAAGCCTGTTTTTGTGGTATCCTTATATCAAGGAAAGAAACCGGGAGGCTAGCGAAAGGAAACTTTCCTGAGGCTTCAGAAAAGCGTAATCAAAAATTCTTAACATCTTTCTATACAGTAAAGATTTCGGCAATTCTGAACTGTGTCGCACATACGATAGCTGCGATACAAATTCTACCGGAAAGGAAGCGAGTCCAATGGAAACAGAAGAGATATGTGAACAGTCTTTATCGGGCGTTGGCTCGTCCGTAAACTAAAGGTAAATAAAAGGAATAAACGGCGCGGCGTATACGCACATAACCGTTATTCAGATAATGACATTTCGTCAGGATTCCTGTTTCGGAAGCTGGAACGATAAAGACGCGCTGTATAGAATACGAAACGGTTATTGAACCGGTTTTCGCTATATGCGTTTATATAAAAATATTTTTTAGGAGTGGTTCCCAATGCACTTCAAGGTTAATAAAATCTGAAGAAAGGTAAGAACTCCGATGTACGTATAATTACAATTCAGGAACACTACTACGAAAGGTAATTATTCCGATGCAGTAACAATTCAACAATTGAATATTACAACAGGCTGTGCAATCGCGCAGCCTGTTTTGCTGTTAAAAACTTTTGAGAATATTGACTTTTTATAAATGCGGAAATTTCTTTAATTCGGTACATTTTACAGTAGAAATTTTCTATGAAAAGTGGTATAATGTAAAATAATGCAAAAATCCCGCCGTTATGCCGAAAAGGCAGGACGGCGTAAAAACCACGAGGTGATATAAATGAGAGAAAAAAACAGGAAAATTGTTTTCGAGGACGGAAGCGAATACTACGGCTTCGGCTTCGGAAGCAGCGCGGACAAGGTGTGCGAAATCGTTTTTAACACATCAATGGTCGGATATCAGGAAATTGTTTCGGATCTTTCCTATACCGACCAGATGGTAGTAATGACTTACCCGCTGATCGGCAATTACGGCATTACAGACGACGACTTTGAGTGCAAGAATCCCAGCATAGGCGGAATCATCGTACACGATTACAACGATATGCCGTCAAACTTCCGCTACACAAAAACACTATCGGAGCTTCTCGAAGAAAACGGGGTTGCGGGAATTTCGGGCGTTGACACAAGACAGCTTACCCGCTCAATCCGCGATAAAGGCTCCCGCCGCGTTGTTATCACATCGGCTGATACGCCGACGAAAGACGCATTAGAGCTTATCAGAAGCACTCCAGTTCCGCACGACGCAGTCAGCCGCGTGAGCTGCCGCAAGCGCTGGTATTCCAGAACGGCAAATCCGCGTTTCAACGTTGTCGCTATCGACTGCGGCATCAAGCTTAACATAATCAGAAGCCTGAACAAGTTCGGCTGTAACGTTACTGTTGTACCGTACAACACGACTGCCGAGGAAATCGAATTTATGAACCCCGACGGAGTTTTTCTTTCAAACGGCCCCGGCGACCCCGAAGATGTTACTCCCGTTATTGAGACAGTCAGAAAGCTGCGCGGAAAGTACCCGATTTTCGGAATCTGCCTCGGACACCAGATCATTTCACTCGCATACGGCGCACAGACCTACAAGCTGAAATTCGGTCACCGCGGCGGAAATCACCCCGTTATGAATCTTGAAACGGGAAAAATTGAAATCACCTCTCAGAACCACAGCTACGCTGTAAAACCCGAAAGCGTAGAAGGAACAGGGCTTGAAATAACGCATATCAACCTGCTCGACAAGACGGTTGAGGGCGTAAAATGCGAAAAGGACTGCCTTTTCAGCGTTCAGTATCACCCCGAAAGTGCTCCGGGTCCGCAGGACAGCAGCTATCTGTTTGAACAGTTTGTAAATAATATGAAAGCTCGTAAGGAAGGGAGCGTGAAGGAAAATGCCTAAAAGAACCGACATAAAAAAGGTACTTGTAATCGGCTCCGGTCCTATCGTTATCGGACAGGCTGCCGAATTTGACTACGCGGGAACGCAGGCTTGTCTTGCACTTAAAGAAGAGGGCTACGAGGTTATTCTTGCGAACTCGAACCCCGCAACAATAATGACGGACACGTCTATTGCCGACAAGGTTTATATGGAACCGCTTACGCTGAAATATCTTGCGAGAATCTGCCGTCTTGAACGTCCCGACGCAATTGTTCCGGGAATAGGCGGTCAGACGGGACTTAACCTCGCAATGCAGCTGGCTAAAAAGGGCGTTCTGGACGAATGCGAAATTGAGCTTCTCGGAACTGACGCGAAAAGTATTGAATGCGCCGAGGACAGAGAGCTTTTCAAGGAGCTTTGCGAAAAAATCGGCGAGCCTGTCGTACCATCTCAGATCACATACAGCATTGACGAGGCAATCGCGGCGGCTAAGGAAATCGGCTATCCCGTTATCCTCCGTCCCGCGTTCACTCTCGGCGGAACGGGCGGCGGTTTTGCATACAATCCCGAACAGCTTGCGGAGATGATGAAAAACGCGCTTGCGCTCTCCCCTGTTCATCAGGTTCTGATTGAAAAGAGCATAAAGGGCTATAAGGAAATCGAATACGAAGTGATCCGCGACGCGAACGATACCGCGATCACCGTCTGCAATATGGAAAACCTTGACCCTGTCGGTATCCACACGGGCGACTCAATTGTTGTCGCGCCCAGCCAGACGCTTACAAATAAAGAATATCATATGCTCCGCGACAGCGCCCTTAAAATTATCCGTGCGCTCAACATCAAGGGCGGCTGCAATGTTCAGTTTGCGCTTGATCCCCACTCATTCCGTTACTATGTTATCGAGGTCAATCCGCGTGTTTCGCGCTCCTCCGCCCTTGCGTCAAAGGCAAGCGGCTATCCGATTGCACGCGTTTCCGCGAAAATCGCTGTCGGAATGAACCTGCACGAAATTCAGCTTGCGAACACACCCGCGTGCTTTGAACCTACGCTTGACTACGTTGTAACAAAAATGCCGCGCTTCCCGTTCGACAAGTTCCCTGCTGCTCAGAATACCCTTTCCACGCAGATGAAAGCGACGGGAGAGGTCATGAGCGTCGGACGGACATTTGAGGAAAGCCTGCTGAAGGCAATACGCTCGCTTGAAGAAAGCAAGAACCATATTCATCTTGAAAAATTCGACTCGGATAATATGAGCGTTGATGAGCTTCTCGAATATATAAAGGAAGGCACGGACGACCGTATTTATGCGATTTCGCAGCTTATGTGGATGGGTGTTGACCACTCCAGAATATGCAATATCACGCAGATCGATATGTTCTTCCTTGATAAAATCAAAAAGATAGTTGATTTTGAAAAGGAACTTGAAGCAAATCCGCATACAATTGAATATCTTAAGGAAGCGAAGCGTATGGGCTTCTCGGATTCTTATATAGCCGAGCTTTGGGGCACTACCGAGGACAGCGTTTACGAACTCAGATGTAAAGAAAAGATCTTCCCGATTTATAAGATGATCGACACCTGCGCGAGCGAATTTGACAGCTATGTTCCCTATTTCTATTCGACCTACGCCGACGAAAACGAATCCGTCGTTTCCGACAAGAAGAAAATAATAGTTCTCGGTTCAGGTCCTATCCGAATCGGTCAGGGCGTAGAGTTCGACTACTCAACAGTTCACGCTGTCCGCACAATCCGTGAGATGGGCTACGAGGCAATTGTTATAAACAACAACCCCGAAACTGTTTCAACGGATTATACTACCGCCGACAAGCTTTATTTTGAGCCGCTTACAGTCGAGGACGTTATGAACATTGTGAACCTCGAAAAGCCGGAAGGTATCATTGCTACGCTCGGCGGTCAGACTGCCGTAAACCTCGCAGAGCCTCTTACAAAGCGCGGAGTTAAAATAATCGGAACGGACTGCGCGGCAATTGAAAAAGCTGAAAACCGCGACGCTTTTGACGCTGTTATAAAGTCGCTCGGTATCCCGAACCCGACGGGAGAAGCCGTAACCGACATTGAAACGGGAGTTAAGGTCGCTGAGCGCATAGGCTATCCTGTTCTTGTACGTCCGAGCTTCGTTCTCGGCGGAAGAGCAATGGAAATCGTTGCAAACGAGGAAATGCTCAGAAGATACCTTAAAACAGCCGTTGACGTTGATGTTGACAAGCCTGTACTTATTGACAAGTACTTAATGGGTAAGGAAGTTGAAATCGACGCCGTTTGCGACGGAAAACAGGTGTTCATTCCCGGAATTATGGAGCTTGTCGAGCGCACGGGCGTTCACTCCGGCGACAGCACGAGCGTTTACCCGCCTTTCTCCATTTCGCAGAATGTTAAGAACAAAATTTACGATTATACGACGCGGCTTGGACTCGGAATCGGAATTGTCGGTCTGTTCAATATCCAGTTTATCGTTGACAAGGAAGATAATGTTTACGTTATCGAAGTAAACCCACGCGCTTCAAGAAGCGTGCCGTTCCTCTCGAAGTCCACCAACCTCGGATTGGTAAATATTGCGGTCAAGGCTATGCTCGGCGAAACTCTTGAAAAACAGGGTATAACCAATTTGACACCGCCCGAAAGCAAGCGTTGGTATGTTAAAGCGCCTGCGTTCTCGTTCGCAAAGCTTACGGGAATGGACGCATATCTTTCGCCCGAAATGAAATCCACGGGCGAGGCTATCGGCTATGACGATCGGCTTAACCGCGCGCTTTATAAAGCATTACAGGCTTCGGGCATAAAGATGAAAAACTACGGAACTGTTATCGTAACACTTGCCGACGAGGACAAGGAGGAAGCTCTCCCGCTTGTAAGGCGCTTCTACCAGCTTGGATTTAATATCGAAGCTACCGCGGGAACGGCAAAATTCCTGAAAGGTCACGGCATACGCACGAGAATGCGCGCTAAAATAAGCGAAGGAAGCGATGAGATCCTGAACTCTATCCGTGCGGGATACGTAAGCTATATAATCAACACGAGGGGCATACATTCCGCCGTTCACTACAATGACGGCGTTGAAATCCGCCGCTGTGCGGTTCAGAACGGCGTTACCATTTTCACCTCGCTTGATACCGCAAGAATTGTTCTTGATGTTCTTGAGGAAACGATCCCCGGAATTTCAACTATCAATGGATAAGCTAAAAGCATTAACGGGCTGTTGCAGCAAATACTGCAGCAGCCCGTTTGTTAGTACAGCAGCCGCCTGAGAAGTTATCTCGCAACGCTCCGCAAACCTGTACACGTCAGCAAAAGCGCCGAATGTGAACTGCCCTTGTAAGTTCCTGTTCATTTTCAGGGGCAACATTCGCCGGTCAAGCACAAACAGGTATATCATCAGACCAATCGGAACAAGAAGATCTGACGTAAATTCGGGGACAATATGAGCGAGGGTAGTTTCAATACTTTCAATTCGCTCGACAGGTACATTTTTCAACAACCCTGACGGCATATCGCAAACTGTTAGCTTTCCGCATACGCGCTTTCGGATATTTCCGAGAACAGCGAATGTCGCCTTATGAGACAGGGTGGTGAAAACGCTGTGGAATACGCAGTTCCCTACCCACAACGCAGACATGATCAGGCAATTTTTTATGCCATGATACTACGGAACGATTTACCTTTTTTTCCATTTTTCCTTTTATCCTACCTTTCAGAATTTATTGAACAAACTCGTAATAATGCGATTCCCCTTTCTTATGTGAGTTGGTTACCACTAATTTGCTATAACAATTTGGTTAGACAATACTAACTGATATGCAAAAAAATAAAACATTATGACCAGGGGCGTTGTATCACAAAAATATCTGCGCGTCAAGCCAAAAATAAATTCCATATCATTTTTTCAAATCTATTGACAAATAAAAAAATAAGGTGTATAATGCAGATAGTTAGGCGATGCTAACTCAATGAGTGCTGTACATCACCTGCGACTTATAGCGGGAATTGTGCAGCGATATATGGAAAGGAATGCACAAATGATACTTGCAATAGAGATCGCGGCAGCTTGCGCATTATTCAGTCTGGTCGTGATAATCGGAACAACTAAAAATCCGCTCGGAGGGCTTCATAATCTTCCGGGGTCAATTCAGGAGCGCGTCGTCGCGCTGCCCGAATACAGCAGCAAAAACATACAGGTCGTTTCTGCGAAACAGCGTATTATCAAGAAGGTTCCTGCACTTGCAGTCCTCGGATTTATGTTCTGTGCAATGATATATGGAGCGGGCGCGAGAAGCTTCAGCGAAGGATTTTTTTACACCTTGATTCTCTGGACGTCGATAAAGCTTTTTGTTACACTTGTGCTGAACTGCGGCTGGTACGCACATTCTCCCTCGGTATGGATAAAAGGCACAGGGGATATGAAAAAAGAGTATCAGAACTACAAATTCTATCTTTCAAGTATCCCGCGTAGTATTGCGGCGGGCGCGGTTGTTTCGGCAATTGTCGGGGTAGTAATTTTATTTATCGGTGGCTGATACGAAAGGAGAAAAATATTAAATATGATATGATGGCGCGATTATACTGGACAGTATTCAGCGGCGGATTCAAGCGGGAGCTTAAGAACACGCTCGGCATTTCCGACGCGGCGGCTGTTATGAAAAATGCACGAAAAAAATACAAAGAGATGATCGAAAGCGTTCAGCCGTTCGGGCGGAAGACCAGATTTTCCTCTAACATTCTCTTAGCGTCAATCCTCGGCTCGGTTTACATTTCGCTCGACAAGAAACCGGACATCGCTAAAATGACGATCTACGCGCGCGAGTCTTTAATGAACAACAAAATACTGCTCAAGTCGATCATAAGCGAAAGAAACTTTACCGCCGAGGGACAGGAAAGCCTGAAAAAAGAAGCGGAAATCAGCATGACCGACGACAACCCGTACCTATGGAAGTTCACGTTTGAGCCGGGTCGGAATTTAATGGAGTTTACCACGACGTTTATGACGTGTGGGGTGCTGCACTTGTACAAAAAATGGAATATCGGCGAGCTTACGCCTGCGATGTACAGGCTCGATTACGATATGGCGGCGGCGAACAACTCGGTATTTACACGTGAACAGACTCTCGCGAGCGGTGGAGAATGCTGCGACTGTCACTATTTACATACGCCGAAAAAATAAGGAGGATCAATATGGAACTTGAACTCGGAGATGTACAGCAAACAATGCTTATTCCCCTTGCCGTGAGGGCTATGGAAACAATGCAGAGCAAACCGAGAATTACCGATAAAAAGGCTGTCGGTATCATCGAAGCACTCGGCATTAACACAAATCAGTACAAAAAATTCTTTACATACGAGGGAGTTGTAGCGCGAACTATCCTTTTCGACAAGTACGCTAAAAACTTTATAGAGAAATATCCCGACGCCGTCTGCGTCAATATAACTTTCTCTTGATATTTTCTTCTGAAAGTACATCAATGAGTCTGTTATCATATTCCTCCGGCACAAGGTAACCACCATCTGCATCCACACCTTCCTGCAGAACATTTGCAATCTGTCTGAAGTTGGTACGAAGTGCAGTAAGCATTCCTTCTTTGTACTCATCAGAGGCTCTTCCAGTCTTTACATCCTTTGGCTTATCTGTGATAGGTCTTGCCACAATCGGTGTGTTGACGGGTTTCTTAAGTTCATTTTCCATAGCGTCCATCTGCTCCATTCTTTCGATTTCAAGACCGTAGTTCTTGATTTTCTTTTCCATTTCAGCATAGGTCTTAGCATCTTCCTCAGAAAGCAATCCGTCCTTATCACGCTTGCTTTCAACAAATGCCTTCGCACCTTCCCATGCCTTGTTTCTGGCTTCTCTTAATTCCTGAATCGTCATAATCGTTTACCTCCAATTTTTGATTAATGTGAGCCTCTCCATAAGCGAATCGGCTGTGGTTTTCTTTATTTCTTTAGGCTGTATTCTGCACTTGGCAGACAACTTATCCATAAGTGAATTGGTTACTGCTGCACGAGAATAAAGAGTCACTCCCTTATCCTTCTCGTCTTCCTCATCTTCATCTGCTATATTTCTCTTTAGGATTTCATCTGCAAATCCAAGCTCTACTGCAGAGTGAGCATTCATCCAGGTTTCAGCATCCATAAGATGTGAAATCTTGGAACGGGAAAGACCTGTCTTGATTTCATAGGCATTGATGATAGACTCCTTAACTTCGGATAACATGGAGATCGCTTTCTCCATCTCATCTTTATTGCCCCATGCCATAGTCATAGGATTATGAATCATCATCATGGATACGGGCGATACATACACCTTCGTTCCTGCCATTGCGATGACACTCGCAGCACTGGCAGCAATACCATCAATCTTAATGTTGACATTGCCTTTATACTCGATGAGCATATTGTAAATTCGTGCAGCCGCCACACAGTCACCACCTGGAGAGTTAATCCATACCGTAATGTCACCACTCCCGGCATTTAACTCATCTTTGAAAAGCTGTGGTGTGACATCATCATCAAACCAGCTTTCCTCTGCGATGGTCCCGTTTAGATACAGAGTTCTCTCCTGCGTCTGCTCCATCGTCTCCTGGTTCGTCACCATCTTGTTCTTCCACTTCCAGAACTTCTTCATCTACTTGCTCCTTTCTACCGTTTGCAAAAATTCCTGCATCGGCTAGTTTTGTCATATTTCCATTGATGAGGTACAAGTCCCCACCATCCTCGGCTGGAATAAGGTCGAGGTTTTCAAGTTCACGGATATCATTTGCTGACATCCAGCCATTCTGTCTTGCAGTGGCATAACCGTTCATACGGCTTTGATAATCACCACGAAGAAGACCGTCCACATTGAACTTGACAAAGAATGTGTTTTTCTCATCCTTGGAAAGCAATGCACGGTTAATGCTTTGCTCCCATCTCATCAGCCACGGTTCCAATGTATATTTCACAAATTCAAGTGACTGCTGCTCAATATTAGAAAAGCTCGACTTCTCAAGATCACCGACCATATGTGGTGGTACTCTGAAAATTCGAGCAATCTCATCAATCTGAAATTTTCTTGTTTCTAAAAACTGTGCCTCATTTGGAGAAATTGAAATCGGTGTATATTTCATACCCTCTTCTAAGATTGCTACCTTATGAGAGTTCTTTCCGTTAAAGCCCTTATCCCAGCTTTCCCTTACTCTGTCCGGGTCTTTGACCGTTCTGGGATATTCAAGGATTCCACCTGGAGTGGCACCGTTAGCAAAGAACTTGGCTCCATATTCTTCTGTTGCAATAGATAAACCAATTGCATTCTTAGCCATCGCAATTGGCGAGTATCCCACCAAACCATCAAAACCAAGCCCCGGAATATGAAGTACCTCTGATTGTTTCAAATTCACAGTTCCGTTTTTCATCGTAGGTGCATCAGAATCTGAAACTTGATACTGATAAAAAATATGACCTTTTTCATCACGGTCTACTGTCATTCGATTTGGCATAAGCGGATACAGTCCTATTACTTCACCCTTACCATTGCGAATAATCTGTGCGTAGGCATTGCCCCACAGCAAAAGGTGAGTCATCAAGGTTTCCCTAAAAACAAATGATGTCATTTCAGGATTTGGCTCATCATGGAGTAAAAAATAAAGCGGGTGTTTTACCGCTTTTTCCTTGCCTCCCTTATTCGTGTATTTGTATAGATGAACGGGAAGTCCTGCAATTGCCTCAGATAAAATTCTGACGCAGGCATACACTGCAGTCATCTGCATTGCAGACCTTTCATTGACTGGTTTACCGGCTGTACTTCCTCCAAATAGGAATCGGTAACTGCTGCCATTGATACTGTTCTTGGGTGCATCCCTCGACCTAAAAATACCTGTAAATATTCCCATACGCATTCACACTCCTTCCTAAAATGGGCATAAGAAAAGCACCTATCCGAAGATAGATGCTTAACCTTATTTAACCTTATCCTGTTGCTCGTTCCCTTAATTTGATGTGTAATTTAAGGGAATGGATGCTTGAAACATATCCCTTATTAGAATTTATGCTATTCACAGCAAAAACTCTTGTTTTTCTTCTGATAATGCATTGGTTATTCGCTCAGTAGCCAGTTAATCAGGTTCTCCGACTTGATTCCATCGTAAGACGCATCAAGCCCAGTATCCAGCGACAGCACGATTTTTTCGTAATTGTCCCGAATCTTCTGCAAGGGAGCAAGCTCTCTTTTCCGAACATCCTCACTTTGCATGGATTCCGTCACCTGGATATACATTTTGTCATCTGCGGAGGTGGCGATGAAATCTACCTCGGCATTATCTATTTTGCCGATTGCCACATCGTAGCCCTGGCGCAATAGTTCGAAGTATACGACATTTTCGATAGCATGACCGCTATCCCGGTTTCTGAACCCAAGCAGATAATTGCGAAGTCCGATATCCACGATATAATACTTGCCGAGTGTACGAAGATATTCCTTTCCCTTGATGTCGAAACGCTTGATTTCGTAGAAAAAGTAGCTTTCCAACAATGCATTCACATATGCCTGGACTGTGTGTACACTGGGTGTTCCTTTGCGCTTGCCATCCTCCAATAGCCCCTCATTCACCAGGGTATTGCCAATAGAAGAGATGGAGATGCTGCTTCCGATATTATCAGCAAGAAACAGAATAATCTTGCGGAGCAATACAGGGTCTGTGATTTGTCGTTGTCCACGCCGTTTTTCACGCTCCAGTATATCCCGCACTACCACTGTGGAATAAATTCCATCCAACAAAGCCAGTGATTTTTCCTGGTCGAGCCCTACATCGGCAATACCAGGCATTCCACCAAAACGCATATATGCATCAAAGACTTCACGCAGTTCATATCGTTCACCATTCTTATCGAATACCTGGCGGCGAAGTCCCCCCAATGCACTCTGCGTTTCTCTGACTTCAAAATCATGAAAATGCAGAAATTCTTTGAACGACAACGGAAGCATTTTTATTTCCACACACCTCCCGGAAAGATAGGTGGAGTATTCGGACGAAAGAAGATAGGCGTTAGAGCCGGTGACATAAATATCGCAGTTCAAATCTACCCGAAAAGAATTAATGGCATCTTCCCATGCCGTGATCCGCTGCAGTTCATCGAAAAAGAGGTACATCCGTTTGCCCGGTACGGTACGCTCTTTCACATACGTATACACATCATCTGAGGTCATATTTCGGAAATTGTGGGATTCAAAATTCATCTCTACGATCTGCTCCGGTGCAATGCCGCTTTCCTTGAGATGGGAAACCATCAGCTTTAACAGACTGGATTTACCGCAGCGGCGAATACCTGTAATTATCTTGACAGGTTCGGTATCTTGAAAACCAATCAGTTTTTCCAGATATCGATCCCGTTTTTTCAGTTCATGAGATTCTATCATGGTGCATTCCTCCTATTTTGTTTTAGTATAGCACAAATTTCTCGAAAAATCAAGTATTTGCAATCAAAAGCAAAAAGTTTTGTTTTTCGACAAAAAATGCACACGGTCATATAAACAAAATGCCACGGTTATCATATACAGACTCCGTATTGACATTCCCACATCGAATTGCACGGTCAAGTCCCATGATTGTGGCAACCGCACCATCTATCTTTTCTGTTGATTTTTCCTTGTCCGCTTTAATATTTCCGGCAGGGTCAGTTCGAATAAAAATGTTATCCATCATCCACCGAAGAACCGGGTGTCCTCCGTGGGCTAGTTTCTGCTCCAACGTCAGTTTCATCAGTTCTTTGGTCGGTGGTGACATATCCTTAAATCCCTGTCCGAATGGAACTACTGTAAATCCCATACCTTCCAGGTTCTGCACCATCTGAACTGCTCCCCAACGGTCAAAGGCAATTTCTCGGATATTATATTTTTCTCCAAGCCTCTCAATAAATTTCTCAATATAACCATAGTGGACTACATTGCCTTCCGTTGTTTCAAGGAACCCTTGTCGCTCCCACACATCATATGGGACATGATCTCGTCTAACTCGCAGTTCCAAGGTCTCTTCCGGTATCCAAAAGTAGGGAAGAACGATATATTTATCATCCTCGTCCATAGGAGGAAATACCAAAACAAATGCTGTAATATCCGTAGTGCTTGAAAGGTCAAGTCCTCCATAACAAACACGTCCTTCCAAATCTTCTGCATCCACTTTGAAATTGCATTTATCCCACTTATCCATTGGCATCCAACGAACCGCCTGTTTTACCCATTGATTGAGCCTTAACTGTCTGAATGAATTCTCTTCTCCCGGATTTTGCTTTGCCGATTCACACGCAGCCTTTACTTTATCTATGCTTACTGTAATTCCAAGAGAGGGATTTGCCTTCTTCCATACTTTTGGATCAGTCCAATCGTCCGACTCATCTGCACCATAAATCACGGGATAAAAGGTGGGGTCAATCTTTCGTCCTTCCAAGATGTCTCTTGCCTTTTGGTGCGTCTCATAGCAGATAGAATTGGTATCCGTTCCCGCTGTTGTGATAAGGAAATACAGTGGCTGCATTCTCGCATCACCGGAGCCTTTGGTCATAACATCAAATAGCTTTCTATTAGGTTGCGTATGCAGCTCATCAAATACAACCCCACTGATATTAAATCCGTGCTTGGAATATGCCTCTGCTGATAACACTTGATAAAAAGAATTAGTCGGTGCATATACAATTCTCTTCTGGGAAGTCAGTATCTTCACTCTCTTTGAAAGAGCAGGACACATACGAACCATATCAGCGGCAACATCAAATACAATCGTTGCTTGCTGACGGTCAGCAGCACAGCCATATACCTCGGCTCGTTCTTCTCCATCGCCACAACAAAGAAGAAGTGCAATCGCAGCCGCAAGCTCTGATTTACCCATCTTTTTGGGAATTTCTACATAGGCAGTTGTAAATTGTCGATATCCATTCGGTTTCAGCGTTCCGAAGATATCTCTTATAATCTGCTCCTGCCAATCAATGAGTTCAAACGGCTTTCCTGCCCATGTTCCTTTGGTATGGCAAAGGCTCTCTATAAAAGCAACCGCAAAATCCGCTGCATCTTCATCATATACAGATGTTTTTTCCTTAAACTTGGTTGGTTTATATTTCTTTAACTTTCGCAATTTATCACTTCCTTCCACGAAAAAAAGGACCCCATCAGAGTCCTTCTAAGCAAATGCTTAATTATATTTGATGTAGTATAATAAAACTTGACACAATCCTCACACTAAAATATAATAAAAG
>CAZAXM010000010.1:0-56746 GCA_964489095.1 uncultured Ruminiclostridium sp.
AGCACTGGACGACAAGCTGATTGAACGAAATGTCGTGTAATGTGGCGAGATGTTCGAGCCTTTCAATAAGATTATCCGGCATTCGTATTGTTTTATTTGAGGAAGTCGTTTTTTTTATTTCAAACATTTTTCTTTCTCCATTTGTTTCAAGATTTTAGGCGTTAAAGCCATAATTAAATCTTAACTTATATTATGCACAAAAGAAACACTTAAAATTGCAAGTAGAAAGTACTTGCAATTTTAAGTGCAGTGTGATATAATGTAAAAGCGGATAACCGCAAAAAAATACAAGGAGAAAGCACTGGACGACAAGCTGATTGAACGAAATGTCGTGTAATGTGGCGAGATGTTCGAGCCTTTCAATAAGATTATCCGGCATTCGTATTGTTTTATTTGAGGAAGTCGTTTTTTTTATTTCAAACATTTTTCTTTCTCCATTTGTTTCAAGATTTTAGGCGTTAAAGCCATAATTAAATCTTAACTTATATTATGCACAAAAGAAACACTTAAAATTGCAAGTAGAAAGTACTTGCAATTTTAAGTGCAGTGTGATATAATGTAAAAGCGGATAACCGCAAAAAAATACAAGGAGAAAGAATATGGAAACTATCAACTTTATGTCGTCGCTGCTTACATTTTATATGAAAGGAGAGATCAGACACGAACAGCACTTCATCAAGCTTAAACTGCCAAACTCAATACTTACGTTTATCCCGCTCGGCGCAAAGAAAGAATCTATCCCGATCGAGCAAATTTCAGCTGTAAGCGCAGATTTTAAACTCCAATTAAAAAAGCTTCTCATAGGCGTACTTTTAGTACTTTTCGGTTTTTGCTCATTTGGCTACTCGTTCCTGATTGGATTGGTCCTTCTAATTATCGGCGTTTCAAATGTAATAAGCGCGTTTCAGACCGAGCTTTCGATAGATATGGCTTCGGGAGCGTCATGGGTAATAAGCTTCTTGATCTTTGAAAAAGCGAAAGCTGAACAGGCGGCTGAACAAATCGAACAGTTAATCTCCCGCCGCTATGATGCGACAGATGTCGGAATGCACACAGAGAAGCAGACTGCCGCGCTTGTTGACGCGATTTCAAATCTTAAAAAGTAATATTTAACAGAAAAGACTGCCGCGAAAAAGCGACAGCCTTTCTATTTATTTCAGAGTATCCGCAAATCTGAGGAAAGCCGCCCTGCCCTCCTCAGTGCGCTTATACACGCCCGCGTCGCAGAGAACCTGCTCAAAGACCTTACCTATCTCCTCGCGGATCACATCATGGACATTTTCAGCGGTAACATTTCTTCTCGAACAAAATTCCTCAGCCCAATCCGCGTGCTGCGAAAGAACAGGATCATCACGAACCGCACTTGCGCCCTTTTCAACAAGAACATCAGCCAACTGCGCCATCTCACCCTGCAATCTCGCAGGAAGAACCGCAAGCCCCATAACCTCGATAAGTCCGATGTTTTCTTTTTTGATGTGGTGAAGCTGAGCGTGCGGATGGAATACGCCCAACGGATGCTCCTCGGTCGTTAAGTTGTTCCTTAAAACAAGGTCGCATTCGTAAAGCTCGCCATTTCTGCGCGCGATGGGGGTTATCGTGTTGTGCGGCACTCCGTCCGTCTGTGCAAAAATACCCGCCGCTTCGTCGGAATATCCGCGCCACTTGTCCAAAATAAACGCACAAGCGGACGAAAGCGATTTTCTGTCCTTACTGTTCAGACGTATGACCGACATAGGCCATTTTACAATCCCCGCATTTACGTTCGGGTAATCAGGGACAGCAATTTCGGTTTCAACAGGCGCGGTCGCCATTGCAAAGGTATAGTTTCCGCCCTGAAAATGCTCGTGTGTAAGTATCGAGCCGCCGACAATCGGCAAATCGGCATTTGAACCGACAAAATAGTGCGGAAGCCATTCTATTATGTCAAAAAGCTTCTCAAAAACGTCCGCGTCTATCTTCATGGGGACATGCTTTTCGTTGAAAATTATGCAATGCTCGTTATAATAGCCGTAAGGCGAGTACTGGAACTGCCAGTTTTCGCTCTGAATCTCAAGCGGAACAGGTCGCAGGTTCTGGCGCGCGGGGTGAGTTTTGTGGCCGGGGAAGCCCGCGTTTTCGGGGCAAAGCTGACACTTCGGATATGCCGCAGCCTTCTGCGTAAGAGCCGCCGCAATATCACGCGGGTCTTTTTCAGGCTTGGAACGGTTGATGGTAATATCGAGCTGACCATACTCCGATTCATATTTCCACTTTACATCGCGCGAGATCCGTCCCGCACGGACATAATTCACTTTTTCGCTGTAATCGAAATACCAGTCGGTCGCTTCTTTCGGGGAACTTTCGTAAAGCTGCGCGAATTTTTTGTTCACCTCGCGCGGCATAGCGGTAAGTACTCCCATCAGCTTCGTATCAAATAAATCGCGCGAGCCTGACGTATCCTCTATTACGCCGTTTTCGCAGGCGTAGTCAACAAGCGGCGCGAGTATTTCGTCAACGCTTCCCATACCCTCATATTTTTCGTCTGACCAGTCATGGACATTCAGAGCTTCAAGCAGCATATTTCTGACAACAAATTCGTCGCAGCGTTCAATCAAAGCGTTTTCAACAGCGTAGTCGATAAGGCGCTGTATATCTCCGCATATTTTCATAAAAACACCCCTTCATTTTTCTAAGCTGCTTATATTATAACATCTTTTTGCCAAAATTGCAATAGGATATATTCACGCGAATCGGGCAGATGAATATAATGAAGATGATTATTATTTCGGGAGGTTTTTATATGTGCGGAATAGCGGGTTGGATCGACTTTAACGACAGACTCAGAAACGGCGGAGGGATAATGGAAAAAATGCGCCGCTCTGTTTTACATCGGGGTCCTGACAGCGCGGGGGATTTTTCGGACGATAACTGCCGTCTTTCTCATACAAGGCTTGCGGTGATCGACGTGGAAAACGGCGCGCAGCCAATGACTTCCGGCGATTTTACGATCGTCTATAACGGCGAGCTTTATAACACGTCCGAGCTGCGCAGGGAGCTAAAAAAGAGCGGCTGTGACTTTACGACGAAAAGCGACACGGAAGTGCTGTTAAAAGCGTATATGACCTGGGGAGAAGAATGCCTGCTTCGGCTGAACGGGATTTACGCCTTTGCGGTCTGGAACAAGACCGAACAGAGGCTGTTTATGGCGCGCGACCGGATAGGCGTTAAGCCGTTTTTTTATTACAAATATAACGGCGGGCTCATTTTCGCTTCGGAAATCAAATCAATTCTTTCTCACCCATATGTCCGTCCCGCAATAGACGAGGAGGGCGCAGCCTCGCTGCTTATGCTAGGACCCGCAAGAAAAGGCGGAATGGGGGTTTTTCACGGGATAGAGGAGTTGAAACCCGGAGAATGCGCAAGCCTTGACGACAGGGATTTCAACAAACGAGCATACTGGGCGCTTACCGCGAAGCCGCATACAGAGGAACTCTCGGAAACTGTCGAGCATTTGCGTTGGCTGCTTTCCGACAGTATTGAACGGCAGCTTGTAAGCGACGTCCCGCTTTGCACATTCCTTTCGGGAGGACTTGATTCGAGCCTTATAAGCGCGGTTGCAGCGCAAAATTACCGCGAAAACGGGCTGACGCTTCACACGTATTCGGTTGACTATAAGGACAACAGAAAAAATTTCGTAGCGTCGTCATTTCAGCCTGACGAGGACGCGCCGTGGATCATAAGAATGAGCGAGTTTATCGGCTCTGAACATACGAACATTGTAATAGATTCGCCGCAGCTTGCCGACGCGCTGATACCGTCAATGATAGCGCGGGATTTACCCGGAATGGCTGACGTCGACAGCTCGCTTTATCTTTTCTGCGGCGAAGTGAAAAAGAATTACACGGTTGCAGTCAGCGGGGAGTGCGCCGATGAACTGTTCGGCGGCTATCCGTGGTATCACAAAAACGAGCTGCTGTTCGCAGACGGTTTCCCATGGGCACGTTCTACCGGGCAGCGCGCGGGACTTCTCCGCGCAGAACTTGCTCAAAAAATTTCGCCCGCCGAATTTGTCAAAAACGCGGCAGACGAAACTGTTAAAAATATGTCTTTTCTCGATTCCGATACGCCGCAGGATAAAGCCGTCCGGCGTATGTTTATGCTCAATTTTTACTGGTTTATGCAGACCCTTCTCGACCGAAAGGACCGCTGCTCTATGGCGCACGGCCTTGAAGTCCGCGTGCCGTTCTGCGACCACCGCCTTGCGGAATACGCTTACAACATTCCATGGGAATACAAGGCTCTCGGCGGGCGCGAAAAGGGGCTTGTACGAAAAGCAGCCGAAAAATTCCTCCCGCGCGACGTGGTATGGCGAAAAAAATCACCGTATCCGAAAACCCACAACCCGTCCTACTCAAGGCTTGTATTCGACCGCTTCTGCGAACTTCGCAGGGAAAAGAATTTCCGCCTTACCGCCCTGCTTGATCCGAAGAAAATTGACGGACTTATTGCGACAGAGGGAAGGAGCTTTTCCGAAAACTGGTACGGTCAGCTTATGTGTACCCCGCAGATGTTCGCGTATCTGATTCAGCTTGAAATGTGGCTGAGGACCTACGAACCTGAACTGTTATTCTGAAACTGAAGCCTTACCACGGCGTTGTGCTGCGGTAAGGCTTCTGACTATGATACCGGAACAGGTATATGCTCGTCAAGGATTTTTTTCAGCGCCGAAGCGGAGCTTGTGTGACATCTCACCACCCGCGTCAGGTTCTCGTCCGTTTCGCTCAGAACCGTCCTCAGCATCTTATGCGACATTGTCCCCGTGAATAAGACAAGCAGATCAGGCGTCCCTATCCGACTCGCGCAGCCTTTCATTTTCGGGAATACCTTTGCCTTGCAGGCACACTCCTCGCAAAGCTCCTTATATTTTCTTTCCATACATTCGTTTCCGCCGACAATTACTACGCTCATTATCTTCTCCTTTCTCGGTTAGCGTTAGCTAACCGCCTTGCTTCATAAAAGGCGGTTACCCGCCTTTTTCGTGTTTTCAGTGACCTGCACAAAAAGTACATTCGTTCTTTCCGCTTCGATAAATCTCTTCTGCAATTTCCCAGTTATCCAACATTTTCTGTGCAATTTCGGGGTCGTACATAACGCCCTTATTTATTTCTATTTCCGATTTACAGATTTCGAGCGGCAGGGCTTTTCGATATGAACGCGACGAAGCCATTGCGTCAATCGAGTCGCAGACCGCAATAATCCGTGAGCCAAGAGGAATTTCCTCGCCCCTCGCGCCGAACGGATAGCCTTTCCCATCGAAGCGTTCATGGTGGTGGAGGATTATCGCCGACATTCTCGAAAATCTCGGAGATTTTGACAGGATATCCGCGCCGATCTGCGGGTGTTTTTTCATCAAAAGCCATTCGTCATCATCAAGCCTTCCCGGTTTAAGCAGAACGGAATCGGGAATACCGATTTTTCCTATATCGTGCAGATGCGCGGCAAGGTGGATCTCCTCCGACTCGTGCGCGTTCAGCCCCAGAAGCCGACAAAGCTCACATGCCATATCGCTTACCCTGCGCGAATGATTACCCGTATACGGATCCTTCGCGTCAAGCGCAGACGCTATACATTCAGCCAACTCATGATATACAGGTTCATTTTCAAAAACACATTCCATACTTTCACCACCCCTATATGTTGTAAGTTAACTTCGACTAACTGATATCAAGTTTAACACAATTTTTCGTCTTTGTCAATACCTTTTTATCAAGCGGCGAAAAAATTACGCCGGAATATTAAAACAGCCGCGCCGCGCATTGACTTTTCACATCTATAATGATATAATTAAAGGATACTGATTATAAAGGAAGATGACTTTTTTGACATTAGATATGCTTAAAATCGGCGAGGAGGCTGTTATTACAGCCGTAAACGGACTTGACACGGACGCTTCGCTCAGAAATCACCTGCTCGATATGGGCATTATACCCAAAACACGGGTTATGATACGGAAAGTCGCGCCTATGGGCGACCCGATCGAACTTCACCTTCGCGGCTACGAGCTTACTATTCGCCTTGACGACGCACGCTGTATCGAGGTTGAACCGATAAAGGAGGAACAGGTATGATTTTTGCACTTGCGGGAAATCAGAACTGCGGAAAAACCACACTCTTTAACCAGCTTACCGGTTCTAATCAGCACGTCGGAAATTTCCCCGGAGTAACGGTTGACCAGAAAATCGGCGAAATACGCTCGGCGAAAAATTGTTCAGTCGTTGACTTACCGGGCATTTATTCGCTGCGTCCATACTCAACCGAGGAGATCGTGACGCGCGACTTTCTCGTCAACGAGAAGCCTGACGGAATCATCAATATCGTTGACGCGACAAATATCGAGAGAAATCTCTACCTTTCGCTCCAGCTCCTCGAAATGAATATCCCTACCGTTATCGCGCTTAATATGATGGACGAGGTGCGAAACAACGGCGGCTCGGTCGATATAAAGGCGATAAGCCGCGAGCTTGGAGTTCCCGTCGTTCCAATTTCCGCTGCAAAGAACGAGGGTATCGACGAACTTGTCGCGCAAATCGTGAATACTGCTAAAAATAAAATCCTTCCGAAGAAAAACGATTTCTGTTCGGGCGCGGTACACCGCTGTATCCATGCGGTAAGTCACATTGTCGAGGATCACGCTGAGCGCGCGGGAATGTCGCGCCGCTTCTGCTCGGTAAAGCTGATCGAAAACGACCGCGACGTTATCGGAAAGCTTGAGCTGAATGGAAACGAAATGGATCTGATCGAGCATTCGATCGTCGAAATGGAGCATGACTGCGGACTTGACCGAAACGCCGCGCTAGCCGATATGCGATACTCCTACATAGAAGGCGTCTGTTCAAAAACAGTTATCAAGGCGAGGGAAAGTAAGGAGCATAAACGAAGCGTTAAAATCGACGCTGTGCTTACGAACCGTTTCGCCGCAATACCGCTTTTTATTCTTATTATGGGTACAGTTTTCTGGCTGACCTTTAACGTCATCGGCGCATTTTTAAGTGACCTTCTCGGCGCAGGAATAGACGCGCTCACCGCTCTGGTTGACGGCGCGCTTACCGCCTACGGGCTTAACCCTGTAGTGCAGAGCCTTGTTATAGACGGGATTTTCGCGGGGGTTGGAAGCGTGCTTAGCTTCCTGCCGATAATTGTAACGCTGTTTTTCTTCCTGTCGATCCTTGAGGACACGGGATATATGGCGCGGGTCGCGTTCGTTATGGATAAGCTTCTGCGAAAGCTCGGTCTTTCAGGGCGCAGCTTCGTTCCACTGCTCATCGGCTTCGGCTGCTCCGTTCCCGCGATAATGGCGACGAGAACCCTTTCCAGCGAACGCGATCGGAAAATGACCATTCTCCTCACGCCGTTTATGAGCTGTTCAGCAAAAATCCCGATTTACGCCGTGTTTACAGCCGCCTTTTTTAAGGAACATCAGGCTATCGTAATGATCATGCTTTACGTTATCGGAATGGTGATCGGCATTTTCTCCGCGCTGATACTGAACAAAACGCAGTTCAGAGGAAAGCCCGTGCCGTTTGTAATGGAACTGCCGAACTACCGCTTCCCGTCCGCAAAGAGCGTGCTTCTGCTTATGTGGGACAAGGCAAAGGACTTCATTCAGAAAGCGTTTACCGTTATCTTCGCCGCGACTGTTATAATATGGTTTTTACAGACGTTCGACTGGCAGCTCAATGTTGTCGCGGACAGCTCTGAGAGTATCCTCGCCGCTGTCGGAAGATTTATCGCGCCCGTTTTTGCGCCGTTGGGCTTCGGTGACTGGCGGGTTTCGACCGCGCTTATTACAGGCTTCACTGCGAAAGAGGCTGTCGTAAGCACTCTCGCTATACTTACGGGCACGGATACGGAAAGCGTGGGCGCTGCACTTTCGGGCATTTTTACGCCGCAGGCTGCGTTCTCGTTTCTTATATTTACGCTGCTCTACACCCCCTGCGTTGCGGCTGTTGCGGCAATCCGCAGAGAGCTTAATTCGGGGACTAAGGCAGCCCTCGCCGCGTTTGCACAGTGCGCGATAGCGTGGATTGCCGCGTTCCTTTTCTCGCGGCTTGAGTACCTGATCATCGGCGTTGTAGCCGTAGCCTTCACGCTCGCGGTAACCTCGGTGATTTCAGCGAAAAAGCACGGGAAATGTACGGGGTGCGATAAAAGCTGTACCGAATGCGGTAAATTAAAATAGTAAATTAACGGAGGGGCGCAATGCGCAATTTCACGAAAAGACAAAAACGCGCGCTGCGCGCCTTTGCGGCGGGTATGAGCTGCTGTATGACGTTCGCGGTAATTCTTGTCGCGGCTACGGTTATGAACACTACCGAGGCTGTTCCGGTTAAGTTTTCGGATATTCTCGACGGCGCTGCCGTAACAGAAACGCGCGCCGCAGGCGAACTCCCCGCCGGAGCTATGCAGCCCGAACATCTGTACGAAACGCTCTACCCTACGGAGCTGCTGCTTTTTACAACTCCGACTTCAACAACAACGACCGAGGCGGAATTTCACGGTGCGGGCGGAACTATCCTGCTCAACACAACGCCCCGTCCGACCTCCCCGCCGACCACAATCTCCGCCGCTTTTACGGAAACATACACCTCCGAAACAACAACTACTACCACGCCCATAGCTACGACTGCGGAATATTACGTTGTTCCGACAACGACCGCTTCGAACACAACGACCGCCGCTGTGACGACTGTTAAAACAACGGCGGTATCTTCCTCAACCTCAAAAACTCCGTTCACGAATATCGGCGGCGGAACAATTTCCGATGACGACAGCATATACATCGAAATGCTCAATCTTGTCAACAAAGCGCGCAGGGAAAACGGCTTAAACGAGCTTTGGTACTCCGCACGCGTTCACGAGGTCTCAACTCTCCGTGCCTACGAACTCTGCTCGTATTATTCACACACGCGACCCAACGGAACAGGCTTCAGCACAGCCTTTAACGAACTCGGGCTGAGCTTTCACATGGTAGGTGAAAATATCGCCTACGGACGCAATATGTTTGAAGATCCGGAAGAGGTTTTTGAAGCGTGGATGGACTCCCCTTCTCACCGCGAAAACATTCTCAGCCCCGATTACGAGTGCGTTGCTTTCGGCTTATGCACGCTTAAAGTCGGCAAGGACACCTACTACTACTGGTCACAGGAATTTGCACTGTTTTTCTGACGCTTCGTTCAATAAGGGGCTTGCCCCGTCATTTAACGTGGCAAGGGTTGGCTTTGCCAACCTGCCATTCAGTAGGGGATTGTATCCCCTACTGAATGGCAAGATGTCCCCCGCCGCCTAAGAGGCGGGGGACATCTTGCCTAAGTTATAACTAACAGGAACTGTCGCCTACACACGGCGCCGTAATCGGCTTGCCATGTGCGGGCGGCAGTATATGATGCCTTAAGTCTGAAACAGTTTATCAACAAATTGAAACGGGTTGCTGCGGTAAATGTTGCAGCAACCCGTTTTCTTATTCATTATCATTTACTGCGCGGTACGTTAAGCGAAGCATTTTCGGCGCGCCGCTTATTCTCTTCGTATCGTCAGTCACTATTAGTCTTGCAGAGTAAATGTAAAAAATGGAAAGTAATCTCTTAAAATATTCTATCGTTCGCACCTTACTTCTCCTTTCGCGCGATATTATACCTTAACTTACATCTTTATGATACCGCGTAAAGGTGAAAATAACGTGAAAAGCACGTAAATCCGCGATAAAATTTACTCCTTATCAATTGTAATTACGCTCGCTTCATCGCTCATATACCTTGAAAACTTCTTGCGAAGCTGTATGATCCCGATAATCGTCCAGAAACCGAGCGCAGCTTCAATAATAAGCACTATTCCCGCGATTATGAACAGCAGGCTGCTGAAAAAAGTCGGGAAAATGAGCATCGCCGCGCCAAGAGCTGTCGTAAGAAGCGAAACGAAAAACGGGATTTTCCACATCGTATATTCAAGCTGGCGCATCAGATATGCGCGGCGGCAGCTGGAAAGCCCCTCGAACACAACGAATACTCCGAGGATTATTCCTACAACCCCCGCGAGAGCGTCCGCCTGGACAATAAACGAAATGCCGATAGCTGTTGCGATTACGCCCGAAAAAAGCCCCTGGCGAAACGGAACAGTCCTGCTCATCAGGAACGAAATGATATTGAACACGCCGTAGCCCGCAAGAACCGCGCCGAGAACTATGCTTACGATAGAACTGACCTGTTCGGGATAAATAACCAGAAAAAGCCCGAATACAAGCTCTAACACACACTCGAAAACGAATACTGCTTTCGTTTCAAGAAGCGATTCCTTAATAATTTCACTGTAATTCTTTTCTTTCATCTTTTCCTGTCCTTTCCGTTTTTCGATATTATTGCCGCCGCGATTACGACTGCCGCCGCCAGCATTGCAGCTATAATCGGAAGTCCGCCGTTTTCCTCGTTTTTTTCAACTGCGATAGCTTTATCTTCCGCCGGTTCCGCAGTTACAGCCGCGTCGGTTATTTCGGGAATATTTTCCTGCGTCTGGACCGTTGTGGTTACAGTCGGCTCGTCCCGATGTTCATAAAAATCAAACGTGCCGCTTTTATCCGCAGCCGGCGCGGCAGCCCCATAGCCGCCGTAACCCGAATCTGTCCCGACTGTCCAGCCGTAATGTTCAAGCGCAAGAAACTCCTCGTCGCTCTTTAAAAAATAGTCGTAAATGATCCCGTTTTCGCCGTCGTCCCAGGTACAGTCCGCGTGATACCAGTTTCCGTCTATTTTCACCATCGTCCAGTCGTGGTTCATCTCCACACTTGTTACAACTACCGCTTCAAGCCCGCTCGCCCGCAGCAGCGCCGCATACGCAGAAGCGTAGCCCGAACAAACCGCTTTCCCGTTAAGAAATACCCCTACCGAATTATACTCGTCCGGTGAGTAATCAATAGCTCCGTCAGGCTGAACGGTTTTTTCGGCATATTCCGTGCGGCTGACGATATAATCGTGAAAAACAACCGCTTTTTCAAGCTCGGTCATCTCCCCTGTTATAAGCTCAAGCGCAGCTGAAAACTCCGTTTCGACTGTCGAAATATCCGCCCTCATACGCGCAATATCACAATAACCGTCGGCATTTATATAATCCGTTCGGTAAAGAATATTCGCGCCGATAAGCGTTTCGCCGCTGTACACGGGGTAATATGTCGCGGCGGCTGTACTTATATCGCCGATCCTGAACACACAGCTTTCCGTCCAAGCCCTGTTAATTTCCGAAAGCGCCGCCGGATCGTCGCCGCCGCTTACCAAAAGGTCGGATAAATCAATATACCCTCCCCCGACCTGAAACGCATTCTCCGCCCGAACGTAAACCTCGTCGCTCAGCTCAGCCGAAGCTGTAAAAACGAACGTATGAAAAGCGAAAAGAGCTGTCAAAAAACTTGTATAAAAAAATCTCTTTTTCAAGAATACCTCCGATTTTGCATCTGCTAATATTGTAACACATCATTCGATTTTTTGCAACACTTAATAACAAAAACTTCTGAAAATACGATTGACATAATCGACGGCAAGTGATATAATTGAACAGGAAAAAAGCAAAAACAGGAGGAACGATTATGACGGGACACGTTATAGATCTGAACGACGTTACTATTCAGCAGTGGAACGCAATTTTAAAGCTAGCGCACGATATAAAGGAGTCGCCGATGGTTTACGCGGGAGCATGCCGCGGAAAAATTATGGGTACGCTCTTCTATGAACCGTCTACGCGCACGCAGATGAGCTTTCAGACCGCAATGCTTCGCCTTGGCGGCGGAATTATCGGGTTCGATAACCCCTCCAGTTCTTCCGTTTCAAAGGGCGAAAATCTTAAGGATACAACGAAAATCGTAAGCAGCTACTCAGATATTCTCGTTGTACGTCACCCTCTTGAGGGCGCGTCAAAGGCTGCGGCTCTTACAGCTGACTGCCCCGTTATAAACGCGGGCGACGGCGGACATCTCCACCCGACCCAGACGCTTACCGACCTGCTGACCCTGCGCGAGGAAAAGGGAAGGCTTGACGGACTTACGATCGGCTTCTGCGGCGACCTTAAAAACGGGCGCACTGTCCATTCGCTTATGAAAGCCCTTTCCTGTTACCCGAACAATAAATTTGTCCTTATTTCAACGGACGAGCTCAGCCTCCCCGCTTACATAAAGGACTACGTTTCAGCAAGCGGAAAAACCTACGAGGAATATCCGACGCTTGAAGAAGCGATCCCGAAGCTTGACGTGCTGTATATGACGCGTATCCAGCAGGAGCGTTTTTCGAGCCGCGAGGAGTATGAAGCGCAGAAAAACGTGTTCTGTCTTGACGCAAAGAAGATGAAACTTGCGTCCAAAGACCTTATTGTGCTTCACCCCCTGCCCCGTGTTGACGAAATCGCCGTTGAGGTTGACGACGACCCCCGCGCGCTTTATTTTAAACAGGCTAACTACGGAATGTATGTGAGAATGGCGCTCGTGCTCTCTGTTCTGAATTATAAGCTTGAAAGCCAGCCGCTTCTTCGCGGAGAGGTTATGAAAGACGTGATCTGCACAAATCCGAAGTGCATCTGCCACACCGAGCCGTATCTCCCCCACAGTTTCCGCCGCGCAGGCGATGTGCTTGTCTGTGAGTACTGCGACAGCAGACAGCTGCTTTAATATGATAATTTATTTTATGACATTTGAAACGGACGGATCGGGTTTTCTTCCGTTTCTTTCGGAAAATCGTCTTGAACGTGCGGCGGGTAAAAAAAATCCTGCCGCACGCGGTAGGACGATTTTTTCTTACGCGTTGCTCCGACTTGCGCTCAGAGAGAATTTCGGGATATGTAAGCCGCCCGAATTTGTTTACGGAGAACACGGAAAGCCGTTCCTGCGCGATTATCCCGATATTTTTTTCAGCCTGAGCCACGCGGATTCCTCCGCCCTCTGCGCCGTTTCTAAACAGCCTGTCGGTGCGGATATACAGGATATACGTACGCTTAAAGCAGATATTTCACGTAAAATCTGTACGCCCGGCGAGCTTGAACTGCTCAATCGGACAGCGGACAGAGATCGGGAGCTTTGTCGGCTATGGTGTATGAAGGAGAGCGTTGGAAAGCTCACAGGCAATGGCTTTTCGGAAGGCTTTACGGAGATTGAAACGAAGCAGCTTCTGCGCGAAAAACAGCTTTTTATCTGCGAAGAAGGCGGCTTTTTCATTAGCGGCTGCACAAAAACAGCGGAAACTGTAAGTATAAAAAAAATAACAGAACGGGAATTACAGAACAAGCTTCTACATTTTTAACAAAAAAGTGTACAAAAATAAGAAAAAATTGTTGACAAAGACGAGGTTTTCAGATATAATATAGGAAAGGGTGAAATAAATGACAAAGGTTTGCTGTATATTCGGAGCAGGCGATTTTAACGGATTAAACGAAGCTGTTCCCGACAACGCATTTGTCGTTGCAGCAGACGCAGGGCTTGAAGCGGCGAGGAGCTGCGGAATCGAGCCTGATTTGGTAATCGGCGATTTTGACTCGCTGGGCTATATGCCGAAAGCCGCAAATGTAAAAAAACTTCCCGTTGAAAAGGACGCAACTGATATGGCGGAAGCGGTCGGGGCGGGACTTGAACGCGGCTGTAGCGAATTCCGGCTATACGGCGCAACAGGCGGACGGCTTGACCATACTCTTGCCAATATCCAGCTTATAGCGCACCTGTCAAAAATCGGGAAGGAAGTATTCATCTACGGAAACGGATTTTTCCTCACGGCGATTACCGCGCGCGGAATCCGCATAAGCGGAAAGGTCGGAAATACCGTTTCGGTTTTTTCCCTCACGGAACGATCTGATGGGGTAACGCTTCGCGGACTAAAATACCCGCTCGAAAATTACACTCTTTTGAATACCGTCGCGCTCGGCGTAAGCAATGAATTTAGCGAAGAAAACGCCGAAATATCTGTTGGCGACGGTACTCTGCTGATATATTCAGCACTCTAGAAAGGTGGTTATAGCATGAAAAAAACTGTTATTACAATCTCGCGTGAATATGGTTCGGGCGGACGTATTATTGGAAAAAAGCTTGCAGAAGCGCTTGGGATAAGCTACTATGACGGCGAGCTTTTATCGCTTGTTGCGAAAGAAAGCGGATATACCGAGGACTTTGTTCGCCAGAACGACCAGAAGAAAACGCAGAGCCTGCTGTATCACCTCTATATCGGAAGCCAGATCCTCCCTGCTTCGGATATGATTTTTATTGCACAGTCGCGTGTAATAAAGGATCTGCACAAAAAGGAAAGCTGCGTTATAGTCGGACGTTGCGCGGACTACGTGCTTCGCGGTTACGACAACGTAATAAATATTTTTATCCATGCTCCGCTTGAGAGCCGCGCAAAGCGTGTTCAGGAAGAGTACGGAGAGAAAGCGGACAACTACAAGGCTTACGTTCAGAAAAAGGACAAGAGCCGTATCGCTTATTACAACTACTTTGCGGACGACGGCTGGGGAAAAGCGCAGACTTACGACATTTCCCTTAACTCGGACGTCGGAATCGACAATGCAGTAAAAATCGCGGTTGATTACATTAACGCCAAGCAGGGCGAATAAATTCGGTAAGAACTGCGATTTACCCTGATTTATCAGACTGAAAAAGATTAACCCCCGCCCCTGTTTTTGACAGGTCGCGGGGGTTCAGTCTGTCGAAAAAGAGAACGGGGGCGCTGCCCCCATACCCCGCCAAAGGGATGCGATACCTTTGGAATCCCGTGTTTTGGGTGCAAATTTTCGTGATTTATCAGGTTTGAAATCTTATCAAAAATGAACCCGCTTCCGCATTCACCAAAACCGCCCCACCTAATGCGAAAGTTACGCACGCGGCTAACAGTTTTATTTTTTTGATTTCGTCATACTATCCCGCCCTATTTTTGTCAATAAAATTCTTAATCGCTAAGTTTTTTCAGTTTAATTGAAAACAAAAGGTCGGGACTGTTCTAAAAAACCGCCGCAGTTCACACCACGGCGGTCATTTTATTAAACAGGCATAACCTTATTTACACGGTCCGCATGAATACTATCGATCCCGTTTTTCTTGTCGCGGCGCTTTTCAAAGAACTTCTCTGCTACCTGTCCGAACATCGCGTAGCTTAAAACGTCCTCGTCCTGCTCACACCACTTTGCTGCCTCCGCCTTTAACTTTTCAAGCTCAGGCGCGATAAGGTCAGCGGGTCGGCAGTCAATCGGCTTTTCGTCACCGAGAATCTTCTTGCGGAATTCAGGGTCTATCGGCGCGGGTGTTTTTCCGTATTCGCCCTTTACAACGCCCTTAAACTCCTTCGTAACAGTCTTATAACGCTCTCCGAGAATTACGTTGAATACAGCCTGCGTTCCGACAATCTGGGAAGTCGGCGTTACGAGCGGTGGGAAACCTGCGTCGGATCTTACGCGAGGTACTTCACGGAGAACCTCCTCGAACTTATCCGATTTGCCAGCCTGCTTAAGCTGGGAAAGAAGATTGGAAAGCATTCCGCCAGGAACCTGGTAAATAAGCGCGTTTGCGTCAACCGCCAGCATTTTCGGGTCGAGCAGACCGCTGTCAATGTACTTCTTACGAAGTGGCATAAAGTAATCGCGGATTTCGGTAAGCTGCTTTAAATCAAGCCCTGTATCATATTCAGTGCCCTGAAGCGCGGCAACAATCGACTCGGTCGGAGCATGAGATGTTCCGAGCGCGAGCGGCGACATCGCCGTATCAACCGCGTCAACCCCCGCTTCAATGCCCTTTAAAAGACACATCGAAGCAAGTCCCGAAGTATAGTGGGTGTGAAGCTGAACAGGAATCTTAACGTTAGCTTTAAGCGCCTTTACAAGCTCCTCGGTAGCATACGGAGTAAGAAGAGCAGCCATATCCTTGATGCAGATAGAATCAGCGCCTGCCTCCTCAATCTGCTTAGCATAATTTACGTAGTAATCCGTTGTGAAAATATCGCCGAGCGTATAGGAAATTGCGATCTGTGTATGCGCACCCTCCTTCTTCGCCGCTTTTACGGCAGTCTGGAGATTGCGGATATCATTGAGCGCGTCGAATATACGGATAATATCAATACCGTTTGCAACAGATTTCTGAACGAAATACTCAACAACATCGTCCGCATAGTGACGATAGCCGAGCATATTCTGTCCGCGGAAAAGCATCTGGAGCTTGGTGTTGGGCATTTCCTTCCTTAAAACGCGGAGTCTTTCCCACGGATCTTCGTTAAGGAAACGCAGGCAGGAATCGAACGTTGCGCCGCCCCAGCACTCAACCGAATGGAAGCCTACCTTATCAATAGTGCTTAAAATCGGACGCATCTCGTCGGTCGTCATACGCGTGGCAATAAGCGACTGGTGCGCGTCACGGAGAACGGTTTCGGTAATTTTAACCTTAGACATAATTCTTTATCCTTTCAGTTATGCGTTAATGGTTGCAATAAGCGTGCCTGTTTCAACAGAATCGCCCTTGCTTACGTTGATGGAGGCAATCGTTCCCTCGCAGGTTGCGGGAACTTCGTTTTCCATCTTCATAGCTTCGATAACTACGATAGGAGTACCGTTTACAACCTTATCGCCAACCTTAAGCTTAACCTCCATAACCGTTCCGGGCATCGGGCATTCGATTTTTACATTGCCCGCTGCACCTGCGGGAGCAGCCTTCGGAGCAGCCTTTTTCGGAGCGGGTGCAGCCGCCTGAACGGGAGCGGAAGCTGCGCCGTCCGCTTCTTCTACTGTTACATCATAAGCTGTACCATTTACAGTAATATTATATCTTTTCATAGCTAAATATCCCTTTCTGAGCAATATGCCTCAACATACTTAATATACAAAGTTTATGTGCTTTCTCTGCGGAGCCTGAACTCTCTTTCCGCTCATCATTTCAAGTGCGGAAGCTACCGCGTCCTTTGCACAGTCTGCGCTTATTACACGGTCAACGTTGCCGTAACCCGCAGCTGTATACGGCGAAGCCTCGTTCGCCTCGTAATCCTCAATGAGCTGTGCCTCGTTAGAGCCGTTAAGCGTGTCGCCTTTAAGGAAAATAACCGCAGCCTTAGGCGATGCCGCAGAAATTACTGCGCTGTCGTATGCAATTACAAAGTCGCTTGCGGGAGCGATCGCGCAATATGCCGAGCCGTAAGCCTTACCTGTTATAAGCGTAATTTTAGGCGTGGTTGCGCTTGCGTACATCTGAGCAAGCTTGGCCGCGTCACGGATACTGCCGGAAAGCTCTGCTGCCGCACCGCCATCGAAGCCCTCGCTATTCAGGACTGTAACAACGGGAATCGAGAATGCGTCGCAGAATGAAACAAAGCGTGCAATTTTAGCACTGTCGTCAGCGGTAAGCTTACCGCCCGTTTTGTCGGTTGCGACAAAGCCGATCGTTCTCCAGTTTACGCTTGTGAGCGCAGTATAGGAGGCTGTTCCGAAGCCGGCGTAAAGTTCAAGCGCGCTGTCCTTATCGGAAAGCGCCTGTACAAGAGCCGCGCCCGTCATATCCTCTGTAACAGCCGTGTCATTTTCGACAGAAAGGTCGTTACCCGAAAGTTCAAGGTTGTTCGAGGGGAGTATTCTTATAAGGCGCTTGACCTGAGCGATCGCGTCAGCCTCGTCCTTAGCGACAATTGCCGCCGTTCCCGACTTTGCTGCGTTTTCAGCCGTACCTGCGCCTGCCATTGCGCCGTCTTCGGCAACAAAGGGAGCTGTCATGAAAAATTCGGATTTTTCGGTCATTACTACGAAATCCGCCATACAAGCGGTCATCGCCGCTGTTCCTGCGCAGACGCCAGCAATAAGCGAGATCTGCGGAACGACGCCCGAAAGCTGTGCGCTGGCGTTAGCAATATCAGAATATGCCTTGAGCATTTCCGCGCCCTCGCTCATATCGCCGCCCTTACTGTCGTAAATTCCAACAACAGGCGCACCGTTTTTAACTGCAAGCCCGTAAATCTTCCGCATTTTTGCAGCAGAAGCCTTTGAAACCGCGCCGCCCTTTACAGAAATATCCTGTGAAAATGCGAAAACGGGCGCGCCCTCGACTGTTCCATAGCCGATAATTACACTTGTCGGCTCTCCGCTTGCGGAAACGAACTTGTCGAGTTCAACGAAGCTGTCCTCGTCAAAGAGAGAAATAAGTCTTTCTGCGGCTTTGCTTACGGCAGCCGCCTGTTCAAGCTCAGCCAATGTTTTCTTAGCCACCTTAGTAACTCCTCCTTCTATTGTAACGAAACGATAAATCGTCTCAAAAATTTTACCATTTTACATTATACACTAAAACGGCAAAAAAAACAAGTGCTTTTTTGCCGTTTTTGGAAAATTTTTACAGTTTTTTATTTCATATTTCAGCGTAGTTACCAAGGAATCTGTAATACTTCATTTCGTCCTCAAGGTTATTCAGAAGCTTAACGACCTCTCCGCTTCGGATACTTCCGATAAAATCGAGGTAAAATACAACGTCGAATGCGTCGTCCTTAACGTCAGCATAATCTGTCGGGATAGGCTTACTCTCTATCCGCGAAAGGTTAAGCCCGCAATATGCAAAGCGTGTAAGAAGGCGATAAAGACTTCCCGTTGTATGAGGAACAGCTAAAGAAAGCGAAATAACGGAAGCGTTTTCCGGCACCTCAAGTCTGTTTGAAATCAGGATAAAGCGGGTATAATTGTCCTTAATATCAACAATATTCTCCGCGGCGACCGAAAGTCCGAACATTTTCGCGCAGGAGCGTGAACAGATCGCAGCGCAGCAGTCCGAATCAAGTCCCGCAGCGTATTCCGCAGCCTCGGCTGTCGTCCGCATCACGGTCGTTTTAACGCCCTTTTCCGAAAGGAATCCGCTGCACTGACGGAGCGCCATTTCGTGCGAACGGATCTCGGTTATCTCGTCGAGCTTAACGCCCGGCTTTACCGCAAGAATATGGTCTATATGAATCTTCGTTGTTTTACAGATGAAAAAGTGGTGGTTCCCCATAAGGTCGTAGGTTGTGCTTACGTCGCCCGCCGTTGAATTTTCAATCGGCAGCACCCCATAATCCACCTCGCCGCGCTCGACAGCCTTAAAAACCTCGTCGAAGCTTCTGAAATAACTGACATCGCAATTTCCGTCAAAGAATTTCTCACAAGCGTCCGCAGAATAACTGCCCTTTGTGACAGTTGCCGCTACGGGTCTGCCTGAAACGGGCGGCACGATCTTATAATCGCGCTTTTCGGTAAGGAGCTGCTGCTGATGGCATTTCGACAAATCCATAATTGTCGTAAAAAGGAGCTGAGCGCCGTTTTTAAGTTCGGGAGAAACTGACGCGCCGACCTTTTCGAGAATGAAGTCCTCGCGTCCCTTCTGGAGAACAGGCATATCGTGTTCCTTTTTATATTTAGCGACCTCCGAAGCAAGCCGCGTGCGTTTTTCATAAAGCGCGGTAAGCTGATCATCTATTTCGTCGATCTCGCCGCGAATCACATTCAAATCCATTTCAATAAACCATTCCTTATTCTTCCGTATCCTCCGACTCCTCAGGTTCAATATCGTCGGGGTTTTCCTCATCGTCCTCGCCTGACTCCACATCGTCATTTTCCTCGGAAGGCTGTTCATTTTCCGCCTCGGACGGCTCGGTTTCAGCAGGCTTTACCGCGTAATATACAATAACGCTCTCGTCCTCGGTAAGGAGAATTTCGTCGCCGATCTCCTTGCTGCAACGGACTACGTACCCCTTCTTAACCTCGGTTGTTTCCTCAGCTTCGGTATCGTATTTTATTCCCGCTTCGCTAAGCTCGGCAGTGTAATCTTCAAGCTTCTTTCCTATGTAATCGGGCAGCACGGCCGATTCGGGACCCTTGCTGACCTTTACATTTATTTCCGTTCCGACTGTAACCTCGGTATTCGGGTCTATATCCTGATCAAAAACCAGCCCCTCTGCGTACTCGTTGTTGAACTCGTAGGTCGGGTTGAATTTAAGCATAGAATATCTGGCTTCAAGCGTGTTATAGAAGCGGTTGACGAAATCCGGGAGAAGTATACGCTCGGCATTTTCAACGGGAGCAGACGTTGTTACCTCAGTCGCCTCAATTACCGGCGCAGCAGAGGTTGAAACAGCCGTATTTTCCGTAATAACAGGCGCAGGCGCTTCGGTCGTTGTCGTTGACTGCTGTAAAAGCCGCTGCGACTCAGACGAAAAATAAATTATTGCTATAATAAAACAGCAAACTATGGCGAAGAACACTGAAATTCCGATTATCGCGCCGATATTCGTCTTTTCTTTCTTTTCAGATTTTTTCTTTTTTTGTACAGGTCGCCGCTGCGGTGTGCGGTGTTCCGTTCTCTGTTCGGGAACAGGGCGATTCTCGCGTGCGATGATGGGCTGTACGGGGCCGTCGTCCTCCGGTTCTGTACGGCGCGATGTCGGCTCAAATAAGCGTCCGACAAGCTCGTTTACGGTACGGATACGCTCACCCTGTTTAAGCTCCATTCCCGCCATAATGACATCGGAAATATGCTGCGGAATATCGGAATTTATCTCACTCGGCGATTTAAGTGTATCGGAAAGCGCACGCTCTGCGGAATCCTCGGGGACTGCGCCCGTAAGAACGCGGTAAAGAACCGCGCAAACGCCGTAAACGTCCGTCCACGCGCCCTGACGTTCGGAAACGGAATACTGCTCGTAGGCGGCATAGCCATGGAAAAGCTCGCAGGTTATGCTTGAATCGGCAGTTCTTATTGCAGATGTTCCGAAAGCTGTGAGCTTTAGCCTGCCCTGTTCAACAATAATGGATTCGGGACTTAACCCGCGGTGGATAATGCCCTGCGAATGGAGAAGATTAAGCGCGGTAAAAAGCGGCGGGAAAAGCTCCTTAGCCTCGCCCCAGTCCAGCCGGCCGCCGTGCTGTTCAAGATATGCCGAAAGCGGCGCGCCTTTAAGGTGTTCCATAACGACATAACCCGTATTATTTTCAGCGAAAATACCGAGGATCTTTCTTACGCAGTCGGTTTCATCGCCATTCATAAGCGTTTTGTAAAGATCCGCAAATTCAGACAGATACGACTTATAAAGCGGGAGCTTACCGTCAAGCACTATGACCTCGCGGCGGTTCTTTTCGCGTGTACAGAGCATATCGGGCATATATTCGCGTATTTCGACAGGCCGCTCATGCTCTATATCATAAGCGATATAGTCCGCGCCCTCGCCGTTACGGGAAAGAAGCCTACCGACGAGATAACGTCCCGCAAGGAGCGTTCTTGGCGCGAGGTACTGCGGGAGATAGGCGGTATTGTCAATATATCCGCACATCTCACATGGACCGCTGTATTCCTTATGGTTCATACAGCCCATACAGAGTTTAAGTTCGCTGTTCATATAATAAATCCTCCTGTGAGGTCAATATTCCATACTCTTTTTATTTTACACGCTATTTTTCCCCGTGTCAATGGTATCAATGCACAAACCTTGACAATATTCGGGGCAAATGGTACAATAAAAGCACAAAAATTACAAAGCGAGGTAAGTAAAAATGCTGTTCGGAAAGAAAAAGGATAAAGGCGGTATGCCGGAAGAAATGCTTAAAAAGCTGAATAAATGCCCGATAAAGTACGTAACGGAGCGCGACCCGGAAACCTTTCGTGAGAAGCGGCTCGGCGAAGAGGGCGCGGTAAATGTCATAAACGGGGAATTGGTAATCGTTTGCGGCGGAAAGAACGTTATCAGGTGCAGTCTTTCCGAGGTTAAGGCGGCGGAGCTTATGAACCTTTCCGGGCTTACCGTTAAGGGTTTCGACCTCGACGAAAAGCGAAACAAAAGCGTTATCGCCTATTACAGCGACGGTTACGTAAGCGCGGCGCACGCAAAGCAGCGCTGAACCTTACTATGATTATATCACGCCTCAGGCGCAATTACAATTACAAAGCGGTTACAAATTGTTACAATTCGGTAACACCACAAAAATAGCTGTACAGCTATTTTAAAAAAGTTTCTGACGGTATTCGACCGGATTGCTTATCAATGCGGGTCGAATATGCTCAGCGTTGATGAATAAACGAAAAGTGCCGCAAAATTATGCTGACTTTTGGGGAATAATTTGGGTGGAAATTCCGAATAATCCGTGCTATTATGGATATATCGAAAACGAAAGGAAGCGTAAAATCATGTCATTTTTCCAGAAAAACACCGCCGAAAAAACAGCATCAAACCGCGTTATCGAAATCCCGATCTGCTCAATTTCGCCGAATCCTGCACAGCCCAGGGTCATTTTCGACGACTACGAGCTTTCACAGCTTGCGGTAAGTATTCAGCAGAACGGCATTTTACAGCCGCTTACGGTAAGACGGCTTGAAAACGGAATCTCATACGAGCTTATCGCGGGAGAACGCCGGCTTCGTGCCTGTAAGCTTCTGAATATGAGCTACGTTCCGTGCATTGTCATCGAAACGACAAATAAGGACAGCGCAATTCTCGCAGTCGTTGAAAATCTCCAGCGTTCCGAGCTGAATTATATGGAGGAGGCCTACGCGATAAAGAACCTCATTGATTACTACAATCTAACGCAGGAAGAAACCGCCGCGCGGCTTGGTATCGCTCAATCAACGATCGCGAATAAGCTCCGCCTTCTGAAGCTGAGCGATGAAGAAAAAGCGCTCGCGCTTCGTTACAAACTCAATGAGCGGCAGGCGCGTGCGCTTTTAAGGCTTCCGAATGAACAGAGAAAGGCGGCGATCGAAGCGATAAGTTCCGGTCAGCTCAACACCGCGCAGACCGACCGATACATTGACGAGCTTCTTGCGGAAAAACCAAAGCAGAAAATACAAAAGCGGTGGAGTTTCCGCGCGGTCAGCCTTTACATAAACACGTTCAACAAGACGATCGACGCTATGAGAGAGGCTGGGATAAACTGTGAGGCTAAGCGGAGCAAGACTGATGAATTTATGGAATATGTCGTAAAAATTCCGTTAAGATGAACACCAGCCCTCTATCCTCCGCTTCATCTCGTCAACTCCGAGTATCCCGTAAGCGAAGCCCTTACGGACAAGCTCTGCGGGAATATATTCGTCGTATTTTTCAAAAATCGGTATTTCATCGGGATAAACAAGCTCCATCGGGTCAAGCGGCTGTTTCAGTTGTTCGGAAAGAACGCGGAAAAAGCCGCTTTTATCCGTTTTCATTTTGAACATTATAAAGTATGGGCGCGTGCTGTCAAGTCCCGAAAGACCAAGCTTCTCGCCGCATTTCAGCTTCAAAAAACGTTCCATCGCCAGAAAGCCGTAGCTTCCGAGCCAAGGGAAAAGACACCACATATCCCCGCCAAGGTTTATAAGCGTTTCTCTCGTCATTCCCGAATTAAACGCGGTTCGTCGCGCCTGAGCAAGTCTTGAAACCGCGTTTTTCATAAGATATGGATAGCCGCAGTCCTCGCGCAGAACGCGCAGCATACGTTCAAGCACGCGTGTATGGATATCGCCGGGGCACTCCCCGAAATATGCCGGGACGCGTCCTTTTACCTGCGTGCAGTAAACCAGGTGCCGCTTATGGTCAACCTCGTCAACCACCCAGACATGCCCCGCGATCGCGATCTTATCTCCGGCAGGCGGCGGTTTTACGATCGTTCCGAGTTCCTGCGAACCGCAGCGGACCGTATATTCCTCGTTCTCCTTAAAAACCGCGTAGAACTTGAAATTGTTCACAATCCGCTCGCCTGCCAGCCCTACAATAAGACCGCCGTTTTCGGTTTTTTCAATGTGATCGTTTTCAATCAGATGACGTAAAAGAACACGATAATCGTCCTGTGTAATGCGGCTGAAAAAGTGAAGCGAAAGAACGCACCCCGCAAGCTCCGCAGGCGTCATTTCGCCGCACGACGCAAGCGTACTCATCGTCTGATGATATAGCAGACTGAACGGTAAGCGGTCAAGCTTAGGCGGCTCGACCCAGCGTTCCTCCAGATACAGCTGGACAAGAGCGATACCCTGTAAAAGCTTCCACGGTATCGTTTCGGGTAACATCGCGCGTGATTCGGGGACTTCCTCCCTCATCACAAACCACATTTCGGGAGGAAGCTTCCGCCGTCCTGTACGTCCCATTCTCTGCAAAAAAGACGAAACCATATATGGCGCGTCGATCTGGAATGCGCGTTCAAGCCGACCTATGTCAATTCCGAGTTCGAGCGTTGCTGTTGTTACAGTAGTAAGGAACTGCCCTTCGTCCTTCATAGCTTCTTCCGCCGTTTCACGGTAAGAGGCGGAGAGATTTCCGTGATGAATAAGAAAACGGTCAGGCTCGTTTTTTTCCTCGCAGTACTGCCTAAGCGACGTTGTTACCCCCTCGCACTCCTCGCGCGAATTTACAAAAATAAGGCATTTCTTTCCGCGCGTATGTTCAAAAACATAGCCGATTCCGGGATCTGCGTCCTTTGGCGCTGAGTCGGTAGCTTCTTCTATAACAGGCGCGCCCTCAGCTTCGCTTCCATCTCCCGCCTGATTGCCCGAAATGAAAAAATGCTCCATCGAAATCCGCCATTTTTCACCCTTAGCGTCAATTTTCGGAGTAATCGTCCCGTGCCCTGTTCCATAGGCAAGAAAATCGCCTGTTGCCTTCGGGTCGCCGAGGGTCGCCGAAAGACCTATTCTGCGCGGATTTACACCCGCAAGCTTAGATAACCGCTCGATAAGACAGAGCGTCTGACCGCCGCGGTCACCCCGCATAAGCGAATGGACCTCGTCGATCACGATAAAGCGAAGATCGCCGAAAAGCCTGGTTATAACCGAATGCTTTCGGAGTAGCAGTGCTTCCAGAGATTCCGGAGTTATCTGTAAAATGCCGGACGGATTTTTTAACATCCGGCTTTTGTGCGACGCGGAAACGTCGCCGTGCCAATGCCAGACCGGAATATCCGCCTCCGCGCACAAGTCGTTGAGCCGCAGGAACTGATCGTTTATCAGCGCCTTCAGCGGACCTATGTAAAGCGCGCCTACTGAGCGCGGCATATCCTCTGAAAAAAGCGTAAGAATAGGAAAAAAAGCTGCCTCGGTTTTACCCGAAGCAGTTGACGCGGAAAGAAGCACGTTTTCGTCCGTGTTAAAAATCGCGTCCCCCGCAGCAGCCTGTATAGCACGGAGATTTTCCCAGCCGTTACGATAGATGAAATCCTGCACAAACGGCGCATATCTGTCAAAAACACTCATATCTCAAACTCCGTAAAAAGCGCCTCATCGTTCTGTTCTTCAAGCTGGGTTTTCGCAAAGGCAAATTCGTCCGAGCCGAGAAGCCCCGCGATCGTTTTTTCGGGGTGCTGGTAAATAACGTCGAGGATACCGATAAAATCACGTATGACCTCGCGCGGCGTTATATTCGTATCTGCGCCTATACGTCCGAATTCAACCTTTATAAAGTCAACCAGCTCGTCCTGCGTGACTTTCGGCGCGTAATCATATAGCACGGCATGAATCTCAGTCAGCTTTTCCGTAAGAACAAGCATTTCCTCAGCAGTAAGCGGCGAAAGTTGTATAACAGGCGCAAGCATATCCCGCGTTTCACCAATGCAGAAACGGCTCTCGGAAAGACGTGAGCGAAGCGCCTCGTAACTGTATATTCCACGGCGGTTATCCTCGATACACTGTGGAGTTCCGCACATAATTATGCCGAGATTGCTCGCTTTACCCTGCATTGTATCGTTGTACATCGTAAGAATCTTTTCGTAATTGTACTGGCGGGTTATCGAGTTCGGAATCTTGTAGATGTTCACAAGCTCGTCGATAAGGACAAGCATACCGTTGTAGCCTGCTTTTTTAAGGAAAGCAGCGAAAAGCTTGATGTATTCGTACCAGTCATCGTCGGTTATTATTATATTTACACCAAGCTCAGCCTTCGCCTCGCTTTTGGTAGAATATTCCCCGCGAAACCACTTTATAACCTTACCCTTATCCTCGTCGTTTCCGTCAAGGTATGCGCGGTAATAAATCGTCAGAAGCTTCGCAAAATCAAAGCCGTGAACAAGCTCGCCGAGAGAATTTGTCACCTCGTATATTTTCCGCTCAACTTCCCGCGCAAATTCAGGATCGGTGGTTGATAAACCGCTCTGCGCCGCAGTTTCGGACTGAACTCCGCTTATCCAGCGGTCGAGTATAAGCGTGAGCGCGCCGCCTTCGGGACGTGTTTTCGTGGACAGGTTCTTTATAAGCTCCTTATAGGTAGCAAGACCCTGCCCGCGCGTACCCTGAAGCCGCCGTTCGGGTGAAAGATCGGCGTCCGCAACAGCAAAGCCCCTGTCCATAGCGTAGCTCCGTATCGTCTGTAAAAGAAAACTTTTACCGCTTCCGTAACGCCCGGAAATAAAGCGGAACGCCGCACCGCCGTCCGCGATTATGTTTACGTCATGGAGTAGAGCGTCGATCTCGTCCTCGCGCCCTACCGTAATATACGGAAGCCCTATTCGCGGAACAACACCGCCCTTAAGCGAATTTATTACTGCCGAAGCTAACCTTTTCGGTATTTTCATTCTTTTATCCTCTCTTTCAGTTCATTTACATAATCTTCTATAAGCTCAGGCTCATCGCCTGAAAAATCAATAACCGTATCGCCGAATAAGTCGAAAAGCTTCTCGTTTATCCCGTCCGAAAGCAGCAGCGCAGTCGTCGCGTTCCCGCGCAGAAGCTCCGCATAGGGCTTTTCGTATAACAATGCATAAAGAAAAGCGTTTTCAACTTCGGAAAGCCCGAATCCGTCGTCGGCGGCTGTTTCAACAGGCTCGCCCGGCGGCTCTTGTTCAGGAATAATTTCAGGTTCTTCCTCTTCAATGATCAGCTTGTCGCGGGTAAGGTCGGCTGAACGGCGTATTTCGCCGAGAGATGATAGATCAAGCGTTATAACAGGCTTTTCGCTGCGCTTCTTTTCCTCGAAGTAAAGGTCGATTTCCTTTTTTATGACAGCCAGAACGCTTTTCGCTTCAATTGCAGGTTTAAGCGGCCGGTAATCGCATTTCTCCCGCATAAGGCTCTCGACTGTTTTCAATATATCGCCAAGCTCCCTGTTTTTTCCGCCGGCAGTATAATATTTTTTACAGTTCCATACCCCTCTTTTACAGGTATAGCTGCATATCTCGTTCACCTCATACTCGTAATCCATATACTTTTTAACGTCGTAGAAAACAGCCTTCTGAAACATCGTGTATACGCAGGAAACCTGAACACCGAAAAGCCTCGTAAAAATATCCTTCTTCCTGTTTTTAACGAAAAAGTCGGAAAGTGCACTGTACACGCGGCAGAAAACCTTTTCAAAATCCCCGCAGTATTTTTCGTAGAATTTTGAACGCTCGATATTATATGACGAAAGTGCGGAAACTGCTGCGAAAACCTCGCTTTCGCTGCGTTCGCGGAAATGAAGGAGAACTATAAGCTCTGCTTCGTAATTTTCATCGGGCAAAAGCGAACGGTCAAGCCCGTAGTAAATAACGAAGTCCTTTTTCCACTGTTCTAAATAAGGTAACGTCTGCGGGAAAAGCTCCGAAAAGGAAACCGAAAGCTCATTCAGCCTTTCGTATTCATCAGCGGGACTAACGCCGCCGATAAGCATAAGCTGTTCATAAATGTACAAAAAGGCAAAGGAAAGCGGAGCAGGCTCGACAATCCCCTCGCGGAGCTTGGTCCGCCAGGTAAAATATCCTCGGAGGTGGGTATCGCTAAGACAGTAATAAGTCGGGGAGTAGCGGACAAAATCGCCGCTGTACGGGCAATCGTCTGTGTAATCGTACATAAACTGCGCCTGGCGGTAGAAAATCTGCGTTTCGCTCATATTAAGCGTATCGGCAAGCTTGCGCATTTCGATTATCCTGCCCGGAACGTAGCTTTTCATCCGGTTGGCTGTCGCAATTATCGGCTCGTCTTTATAGACCTTGTCTTCGTCGAAATTTTTGCTTTTGGTCAGCTTATTATCGGAAAGAACCTCGCGGATAAGCTTCTTTATCATATCCGCGCTTACGTATTTCGGCACGCTCTCCCCCCTCCCACAATAATATAGTATAGTATACCACACGTGCGGCGTGGTGTCAATTATATATTGCCGAAAGCCGCGGAAGAAAATAATTTCTTAATTCAGCTATAATTTTTGTAACATTTGCGCTTGACAAGGCTGTAAAGATATGCTATAATTCACCTGTTACCGAAATGCAGGTCGCCTTATAAGGGCGTTAAACCGGAATCGGGTGTGAATCCCGGACAAGACCGTTGCCGTATTTCGCTATGAAAATATACACGAGAGATCGAGCCACTGAGAAATCGGGAAGGCGTATATTTTCCGCCGAAAGGCGAAGCGATAAGTCGGAATACCCGCCTGTATTTTTCCCGCTATGAACGGGTGTTGTTTAGCGGCTTTGCGCAAAACTGCAAAAGAGCCGTCCTTCGCGGAATCCCGAAGAGTAAACAATGGTGCAGAAAAGGCTGCTCATAACAGCCGGCTTTGCTGCGCCCATTTTATTTTTCAGATTTTTACAGCACCGTTCAGCGATACGAACGGTGCTTTTTTGCGCCGAGCACACAAAAGAAAGGATCATAAAAAATGAACAGAAAAACATTATCCGCACTTTTAGCAGCCGCCCTGCTGATCACCTCTCTTTCCGCTTGCAACAGCACGGAGCAGACGACAGCTGATACCACTGCCGCTGCCGAAACCACCACGGAAGCTGTCGATACAGCCACAGCCGAGGATACCGCCGCAGGATCTGGAAACAGCGAAGAAACAACGCCCGCAGCTGAACCCGAAACTGTTCAGAATATGTACAGCGATGGGTTTAAAATCGAGCTTCTCTCCGGCGGAATCAAGCGCGTTACCGACGCAGACAGCCGCGAGCTTATCCTCGTTCCGAGAGAACAGGAAGTTCCCGCTGAATACTCCGAAAGTATTGTCGTAAGAACACCCGTTAATAACGCAGTTTTCCTCTCATCAACGCAGGTTTGCACTTTCCGCGCAGTTGACGACGCAGAAGTCGTAAGCAGCATCGGCGGCGTTTGCGGCGGAGCAGAATCATGGACGGATATTCCCGCTGTCGCAGAGGGAATCACAAACGGCGACATCATTGACGTAACAGGCGACGCAAGCACAGGCGAACCAGATTATGAAAAAATCGCAGAGCTTTCCCCCGATATCGTTTTCGTTTACAGCGGCGAATACGGTCAGCAGAGCCAGATGGCGAAGCTTGACGAGCTCGGAATAAACTATGCGGTCGATAACGAATATCTCGAATCCGATTATATGGCGAGAATGGAATGGATGCGCTTTATCCTTACCTTCTTTAACGCTGACGACGCTGTTGACGAGGTCATGAAAAATGCACAGAAAAACGTTGACGAGGCTAAAGCGGCAATCGCTGACTCTGAACCCAAGACAATCGCTGTTTTCAACGTTTACGACGGAACAGTATACGGAACATCTTCCGAAGGCTGGTTCGGAACTATGCTTACCGATATGAACGGCGTAAATGTGTTCGCGGATATGCCCTCGACAATGCTTACAATGGAGGCTGCTTTTGAGGCAATCAGCACAGCCGACGTTATCGTCTACTCCTCTACCCCGTCGTGGTGCCCCGGAATGGACGCGGTAATCGCCGCTTTCCCCCAGCTTACCGAATGCAAGGCTTATGAAAACAACAATGTTTACCAGTACACAGACCTTTACTGGATGGGAATTGACCAGTCGGATATTATGGCGGCAGATATTGCTGCGGTAATGTACCCCGAGGCGTTCGAGGGAAGAAGCTTAAGCTATTTTGTAAAGCTTGAAAAGTAACGAAAAATCGCCGTTCGCGGTTGACAAATTATCTTAAATAGTATATAATTATATAGGTCGCTTCAAGCTTTGTTGGAGCGACCTATAAAATTACACGGATTCCGCCATTATGTGACGAAAGGACTATGAATGAATAAAATAGCTATAACGACCGATACAAATTCGGGAATTACCCGCGACGAAGCGGAAAATCTTGGCGTTTTTCTGCTCCCTATGCCGTTTCTCGTTGATGGAACGGAATATTTTGAAGAGAAAACCTGTACATACGAACGCTTTTTTGAAATGCTCGCGGCAGGCGGCGAGGTTTCAACCTCTCAGCCCTCCCCCGGCGCACTTACAAGCTTCTGGGACGAAATCCTGGAGGAATATGATTATATTATCCATATCCCGATGTCCTCCGCGCTCAGCAGCAGCCTTTCTACCGCCAAGGCTCTTTCCGAGGCGTATAACAGACGGGTTTTTGTCGTTGACAATAAGCGTATTTCAATCTCACAGCGTCAGTCCGTTCTCGACGCGCTTTATCTTGTACAAATGAGCTGGAAGCCCGCAGATATTGTTAAAAAGCTAGAAGAATGTGCGTTTAACGCAAGTATATACCTCGCGGTCAACACGTTGGAGCTGCTAAAAAAGAGCGGGCGCGTAACGGCGGCAGGTGCTGCGATCGCTACCGTTTTAAACCTTAAACCTGTACTCCAGATCCAGGGCGCAAAGCTTGACGCATTCGCTAAGGTACGCGGTATGGCGAATGCCGAAAAAACAATGCTGGACGCTATGGAAAAAGACCTCGAAGAACGTTTTTCAAACGTCAGGGTAAGCGTTCAGGCTGCTTATTCAGGCGATATCGCCCCCGCAAAGGAATGGCTTAAAACGGTGCGTTCGAGATTTCCGAAATATGACGTCCAGCTCCATCGCCTTCCGATAAGTATTTCCTGTCACGTCGGCGCAGGCGTAAAAGCAATGGGCTGTATGGAAATAGTTGAATAACAGAAACGGCAAGCAGTAAGAAGTCTGCTTGCCGTTTTTTAAATCACATAATAATACACGCCCGTTCCGCTTACGTTAAGCGCCGCGTTCATGTGATCGGTAGTTTCGCTTTCGCTCTCCCATTCAAAGTTCTGATCTTCAAGCCATATAGTGCCATCCTGCGCCAGCGTTATCCCCTCGAACGATTTAAGGAACGTCTCTTTATCCGAACAGCAGTTTCCCGAAAGATACAGCTCCGTTATTTCGCCGCAGCCCGTAAGCGCAGAAACGATGTCCAGATAGTTATATCCAATCTCGATATACGACAGCTTTTTGAGGTTCTTTATCTCGGATATGCTCGTAAGACCGCAATTTGACGCATAAAGCGATTCAAGGTTTTTCATTCCGCTTATCGCCGAAAGGCTGCCGATATCACAATTTGCAAAGCCTATCTTTTTCATTCCCGTGTTGTTTTTTATCGGCGAAAGATCGGTTATAGGATTACCGCTGCACCAGAATTCTTCAAGATTTCTTGTATTCCTTAGCGGCGAAAGGTCGCTTATATTGTTTCCGTCGATCGCCGCAACCTTTAATTTCTTCATTACAGAGAGTGCGGAAATGCTGCTTATATTACAGTTCCGCAGTCCGAGATATTCTAAGCCTTTATTCTTACTTATCGGAGAAATATCGCTTATCGGATTTCCGCCGCACCAGAGCTGTTCAAGCTTAGTTGTTCCGCTAAGAGGAGAAAGGCTTTCAATATTATTGTCCTCAACCGAAATGTATTTCAGATTCTTTAAGCCTTTAAGCGGCGAAAGACTCGTTATTTTATTATTGTTGGCCCATATCCACTCAAGCTCGCTAAGCTTCGCGAACGGCGAAGGGTCGGAAATGCTGTTGTTATTCAGCAATACAATGGTCAGCTTTTTAAGCTTCGGAATATTCTTAATATCAGCGTCATTAAGCTGTCTGTCCGAAAGATCAATGTATGTCGTATCGGACGGGTAGCTTACTCCCGCGATCACAACCTCCGCGTCTGTTTTAGCCTTAGTTTCCTTTGGAGAAGTGGTTGTTGTCGTTGTTTTTTCTTTTTTGGTGGTGGTTGTTTTCTTCGGCTCCCGTGTTGTGGTTGTCGTTACTTTTCCGGTTGTTTCAGCCTTGGTTTCCTTTGGAGTTGTGATCGTTGTCGTCGTTGTTATTTTTTCCGTAACAGTCGTCGTAGTTGTCGTTATTGTTTCTTTTTCTGTGGCAGTCGTCGTAGTTGTCGTTGTTTTTTATTTTTTGGCGGTGGTTGTTTTCTTCGGCTCCCGTGTTGTGGTTGTCGTTACTTTCCCGGTTGTTTTAGCCGCTTGCGTTACATAAGCTCCTCCCGCCGTTTCGATTTCATTTCCGCCTGACGAAAGTGCAGCAACTCCTAAAACTGCTGCGCCGACAACAACGACCGCCGCCGCAGAAACAGCCGCGATGATCTTCCCGTTTTTCCCCGACTTAACATTTTCCTGCCCGTCCGTAACATTATTCTCCATCACCGCCGCAGAAATCTCAGCGGGTTTCTCAGCTGCCGTTTCAGGTATTTCCGTTGCCTTTTTCATTGCCGCTTCGGTTGCCGACGCGGGTCTTTCCGAAACTGCCGCCTGCTGTACCGAATTTTTCTTCAGGCAGAACCGGCGGCTTTGACGCGTAGCTTATCTTATTAAGAGCATTCCTGAACTCAAAAGCATCGGAATACCTATCGAATATGCGCAGCTGCGTAGCCTTAACAATAATTTCCCAGAGCTGCTCCTCGATTTTATATTTGTTCGATAAAAACTCCTCGTCGCCGTCCATTCGCGTCATAGGGTCATCGATGCAATCCTGCGTAAGAGCGTAGTAAAGCGTTGCGCCGAGCGAATACAAATCCGTCCACGGGCCCTGCTTTCCGCGCTTCTGATACTGTTCGAGAGGCGCAAAGCCGTGCTTTAAAATAACCGACATACTCTTCGGATTGTTCACCAGCACCTGCCGCGCCGCACCGAAATCAATGAGCTTTACCATACCGTTTCGGCACAGCATTATATTATCAGGCGAAATGTCGCGGTGAAGAACATTAACGCTATGCGTTATCATAAGTGCAGCCGAAACATTATCCGCTATGTATAGCGCTTCCTCAGAAGAAAGGACGCCCTTTTCATCTATGTAGCTTTTAAGCGTACAGCCGTCAAGCAGCTCCATACTAAAATAAGCTGTTTCATTTTCATAAAAAAACTCGTGCACGCTTACAATTGACGGATTACCGTTAAAGCGCGAAACAAGGCTGGCTTCCTCGTAGAACTTTTCTATACCATTTTTAAAGAGTACAGCCTCCTCCGAGCTTGTCACAAGGACCGTACAGCCATCGTTTCCCCGCGCGGCGAGCACACCGGGATAATACTCCTTGATAGCGACCTTTTTCTCCTGCTTAGCGTCATAAGCGAGATAGGTAACGCCGAAACCGCCCTTTCCGATAGTACGACCTATAATATATTTTCCGAGAAGAATACTTCCCGGCGAAAGAACACCGACCTCCTCGTGCGCTTCCGACTTATTATAACCGCAAAAACTGCATACCTCTCCGGAAGTTTCATTAAGACAGTTTTCGCAAAAGTTTTTTCCGTTAATAGAAATCATTTCCTTAATCCCTTTCTGAAATATTATCCGCTTCTGCTAAAATGCCGGACGTGCCGATAACGGGGCTTTCGGGAGGCTTCTTATTGTTAAGAAGGCTTACCGCCGCAACTGAAGCTATAATAACTGCCGCCGCAGTAGCCGAAATTATCGCCGCCGTTCCTTTTCTCTTTTTTGGAACAGCCGTTTCCGTCGCCGCAACCTCGCCGCAGACGATTCCACAGACCAGCGAAAAATTGTCACATTCACATTCCGAACGTTTAAGATGACGGCGGAGCATATATTCCGCCCACTCCTTAGCCGTTCCCGCCTTAAGAAAGTCGATTTCCATTTCTTCCTCGTAGACATATTCCCAGAAACCGTCGCTGCATATTAAAAATGCGTCGCTGTTCTGAAGTATAACAGGCTCGTTTTCCTTCGGCGGTTTGAACTCCTCAGTATCGCCGAGAACCTTAAGGAGTCTTGAGCGATCCTCGTTATAGCGTATCTGCTCCTCGTTTATAATTCCCGCGTCAACCGCCGCCTGACACACAGAATGGTCTTTTGTGCGGCGGAAAATCTTCCCGTTTCTGAAAATATATACCCTGCTGTCGCCCACATTAACGTAACTAAGCTTCCCGTCGGCTATAAATGCCGCAGCCAGGGTCGTACGCGAACCGTTATTGAGCGATAAAACCGCCGAATTTGTGTTTTTTAACATCTCTGCTGGCGATTTTTCAAAAAATTCTGCGTAACTCCGCGCGATATATCCGACTGCACATGACGAAGCAATCGCACCGTTACCGTGTCCGCCCAAGCCGTCCGCGACCGCAAAAACGTTTTCCATACAAAGCGTACTGTCCTCGTTTTCGCGATACTTTCCACGGTCTGAAAAGCTAAAACTATCTATATACATATTCTTCTCCGAAACATTTTACTGATACTTTATACAGAAGAGCTGTTCTCTGCTTCCAAGGTAAAAATACTCGCTGCTTTCAATTCGCGTCGGAACATTCGGCTAGAGCTTCACGCCGCTTCCGAGAAAAGTCCCGTAGCTTGAACCCTTATCGGTAATAACATAGCTGTTTCCCTCGCGGACGATCTGGCAATGCACTCCCGAAATGCCCTGTGTATTTACAGGAAAGCTGATATCGCAAACAGCAGAGTTACGTCCGATCGTTCAATAAGGGGCTTGCCCCGTCATTTAACGTGGCAAGGGTTGGCTTTGCCAACCTGCCATTCAGTAGGGGATTGTATCCCCTACTGAATGGCAAATGGAACCCGCCGCCTAAGAGGCGGGGGACATCTTGCCTAAGTTATAACGTCGTCGAAATTGTATGTGTTCCCTTTAAAAACGCCGGCTTCGCAGATAATTACCGCTCCCATTTTCGGTTTTACAGCTGCACTAAAAGAGGGATCGGAATTTGCGCGCGGCTTTTTCTTTTTTATAACAACATTCACCACAACGACAATTGCCGCCGCAATAACTGCTCCCGCAGTAATCAGAACAGGCATAACGTTAAATTCGGAGTCAATCGAAAGAACATATCCCGTTTCGCTTCTCGTAATAAGCTTTAAAGCTCGTCTATGCAGACAGCATAGTTCTTCTTGTCGCCGTTTATGAGGAGCGTATTGGAGAATGTCGCAATTCCGACAACCTCGCCCTTTGAGTTCACAAGCGGTCCGCCCGAATTGCCCGCGGCAATATCAATATCAATCTCGTATGTCGAAACCATTATGTTCCCGCTGTCGTGGTAGGTCTGCTTGGAAATACCGCCCTTTGTAATCGAAATGTCCGACTGGTCATAAGCGTGGTAGTCGCGTTTAGCCATACCTATCCCCGGATAGCCGATAACCGAAAAGCTGTCGTCAATATTAACGTCGCCGGAGGGGCAGATTTTAAGCGCCTTGCGCTCGCCAGTAGCTTCGGGGAGCTTTAATACGGCAATATCCCTGTTGTTATCAAGCACGACAATATTCGGAACCATATATTTATTCGCCGCCGCAGAAAAATACACAACAGCGTCCATCTTATTTCCGTGACCGTCCGTAACGACATGCGCGTTAGTGATTATGTACTGTACAAGCTCGTCGGGATCGCCTATCGCAAATCCGCTCCCGCTCCCATGCGCCGTTTCTATATAAACAACGCTCTCGCGCGCCTCGCTTGGCGAAAAAGCCTCGCCCGTTATACACATCGCCGATATAGCCGCGGCAGCTGTTACAACAGCTGTAAAAAATCTTATTCAATAAGGGGCTTGCCCCGTCATTTAACGTGGCAAGGGTTGGCTTTGCCAACCTGCCATTCAGTAGGGGATTGTATCCCCTACTGAATGGTAAATGTAACCCGCCGCCTAAGAGGCGGGGGACATCTTGCCTAAGTTATAAATTTCATATTAACCATTCTCCTTAAAATTAACTTTCCGAAAAGCCAAGAATGACAGAGGTAAAATTATCCTGATTAACATATCCCTTCGAGAGAACTTCGCTTACGATATGCTCCGCAGCTTCCTGCGGCGAAGCCTTCACAATCTGTGCAATCTCGCTTTCTCCGAGAGCGTTGTAAACTCCGTCACTGCATATCAGAAGCTTATCCCCGTTAAGCGGAAGGAACGCCCGAACATTCGTTTCCGCGAGAACTGCGCTGCTGTCGCCGATATAATGCGTAAGCGCAGTTTTCCGCGGGTTTTCGTCAGCCTCGTCGTACGTTATTTTTCCGTCAAGCACGTCCTTCAGAAGGTCGGTAAAATAGTCTGCGTCCTCTGTGACCTGCCATATCCTCCCCGCACGAAAAAGATATATCCTGCTGTCGCCTACGGAACACCAGTAAACCCCGTCTTTCCGGCAATAGACCGCCGCAAGCGTTGAGCCGCCGCCGCTGTGCATTGCATATGCATTCCGGTTTATCTCCTCCGCAAGCGCTTTCAGACGAAGTGAAACGTTACTCTCGCTTCCAAGCGCAGTAACTGCCGAAATAACAGACCTTACCGTAAAACCGCTGACGGACGCGCTGTCGGTAAGTCCGCCCATTCCGTCAGCCACGATAGCCGCGAAGCCGTTTGCGGAAACGCTCGCTTTATCGAGCTGAGAAAAGCCGAATCTGTCCTCCTGATAATCGCGCATACCCTTGTTCTGGGAATTACCGATAGCAACGCGGGTTATCGGCGTGCCTGAGATTTTAAGCTGTATTTCTGTACCCGGCATATCAATATGTAAATTCCTCGTTGCAAAGGCTTCTGAAAACGAACTTAGTTTCGCCGATTTCGATAATGTCATAATCCTTTATCCTCTCGGGCTGGAGGAGTATATTATCGTTTACGTAGATATTGTTCTTACCGACCGAGGGGGAGATATAGAACAGCCTTTTTCTGACGTCATACGTAATTATCGCGTCCCCGTCCTTAGAGGCAGCCTTGTCAAAAGAAAGATCAACATCAAAAGCCGCGCCGCGTCCGATAACGTTTTTTTCGCTGTGGATAACGAACGAAAGCCCCCTTTTCGGTCCGTCAGTTGCTACGAGCTAGCCTCGTACGGGGTTTATTCCCGCGTCAGTTATATTAAGCGCGATTGTCGGGCTCATTTCCTTTTTGGGCGCAGCAGGCTTATCGGGCTGCTGAACAGCTGTCTGCCGGTTAAGCGGCATCGTTTTCGGGAAAGCGGGCTGTCCCGCCGATTCATTTGCGAGCGGGCGGACAGACGAGCCAATATCGCTGCAATATGGGCATTCGTTGTGCTTGACCTCGTCATAGATATGACCGTTTAAACATTGTTTCATAGAAATTCTCCTTTAATATGTGGCTTCTCCGTGGCTGTACCGCCCTGAGATATACTCATTCTGCACTTTGCATTGCGTAATTATATACGTGTTTATTATAACATATCCGTTTTAATTTTTGGTGTGCAAATTTGCATTATTTTTGCCGCTGAACAAAAAGAACCCTGCGCGGGAGAAACAGGATAACTATAACATTCCGGGGTATGCCCCGCCATACTGACTTAAAATATAGCTCGCAAGTTTAGGATTTCTGTTGTTGATTTTTACGGGAAATTCCGTTCGCTTTTCAAAAATAAACATATTGCCCCTCCTTAAACGAGCCGCTCAGACGGCCACGCGCCGCAAAGCCAATCCCATTCACAGTCCTTACCCGCGCTGCACGAACGGAGCGGATAGCAGCAGCTCTCGAACGCTTCCATACAAACCTTATACTGTCGGCACGCTTCGCGGAACATATCGAGCGCGCGCGCGTCGTCGGGGTGAGTGTCTAAGTAAAGCTTCAGGTCGGTAACGTAAAATCCTGCTTCATTTATGCTCTGAAGGAGCTGCGCACAGTTCGCACGGTTAATATTATTTTCCATTCCATATCCCCCTCGTATACTCATCAAGTCCTATGTCAAGTTCGGGAAAAATCGTCCCCTGACGAAGCGCCATGGCGGGCTGGTAAACTTTTCCAAGCCGCTGAACAGGAACAAATGTGTATCCAACGCGCTTATTCTCCGATTCATAGGTGCATTTCATTTCACTTGAACACTGATTCATAGTGATCCTCCTTTTGCAGTTTTTAACCCCCGTATGTCCGCTCATCAGGGCACGGAGGCTATTACAGAATATGCCCGAAAAAAAATATTGCTACCATACCCGCTCCAAACGCATTTTTTCGGCAAAAAAACGTCGGAAAATCGCTTAAACTACAAAAAAACTCTTGACAAAAGACGTAAAAATTGGTATATTTAATGTAGGTTAGTTTATATTAACTCAATTTGTGCTTTGTTAAAATTTATAGGAGGGATATGAATGGTACTCGGCGTAAAAGCGTCGGGGATTTCAGCCTACCAGAATGTGGCAAATTCGTATCTCAGGGCGTCTGAAAACGCCGAAAAATCAAACCTCAGGGATGAACAAATAATCGATAAACCGGAAAGCGCCTATAACGCCGATGGAACGCTCAGGGAAGAGAATATGCCGGTTGGCGCGGCTAACGCAAAAAAAACGGAGGATCCCTCCGCTTTTTCCGACGAAAGCAGCAAAATCGATGAACACTCAAAAAATAAGCATGACGGATTTGAAAAGGACTGCCCTGATTGTCAGTGCGAAACTTGCCGCACAAGACGATATAAGGACGACTCTGACGATTCCGCCGTTTCATTCCAGTCTGCCTCGAAAATGTCGCCTGCGCAGGCTTCCTACCGCGTCAGAGGACACGAAATGGAACACGTTCGCAGAGAACGTGTAAAAGCAGACAACGAGGGCAAGCGTGTAGTTTCACAGACGGTTCGTATTCTTACCGACACCTGTGAAGAATGTGGAAAAATCTACGTTTCCGGCGGACTTACGAGAACCGTGACCCGAATGGATATGTCCGATTTCCACGATATGTTTATGCTTGGATTTGACGGCTCCGATGTCTGAAATGGCTGAAATATCCTGAACAGCAAAAAAACGAACTGCTTTTTCGCAGTTCGTTTTTATTTATACCTTATGTCCTAAGATACAGCCCGTTTTCGTTTGCGTCAACCGTTACCGTCTGACCCGCCGAAAGCTCGTCGCCGATAATCGCCCGCGCTATTAGCGTTTCAACCTTACGCTGGATAAAGCGCTTGAGCGGTCTTGCGCCGTAAACCGGGTCGTAGCCGTTTTCGATTATATAATCCTTTGCTTCGGGAGTAAGCGCGATCGAAAGCTGCTTTTCGGAAAGCCGCTTGCCAAGCGCCTTTACCATCAGCTCGACAATGCCCGAAATCTCCGCCTTTCCGAGCGGCTTGTAATACACGATTTCGTCAAGACGGTTGAGAAATTCGGGGCGGAACGACTGTTTTAAAAGCGCGTCAACCTGCGATTTCGCATTGTCGCTTATTTCACCGTCCGCGGTTATGCCGTCAAGAATATACGGTGAGCCAAGGTTTGACGTGAGAATAAGAATAGTGTTCTTAAAATCAACTGTTCTGCCCTGACTGTCGGTAATTCTGCCGTCATCGAGAACCTGTAAAAGAATGTTGAACACATCGGGGTGCGCCTTTTCAATTTCATCGAAAAGCACTACCGCATACGGCTTGCGGCGAACCGCCTCGGTAAGCTGACCACCCTCGTCATATCCGACATATCCGGGAGGTGCGCCGATAAGACGGGAAACGCTGAATTTCTCCATATATTCGCTCATATCAATGCGTACAACGCTGTTTTCATCATCGAAAAGCGCTTCGGCAAGAGCCTTCGCCAGTTCGGTCTTACCAACGCCCGTAGGTCCTAAGAAAAGGAACGAACCTAGCGGTCTGTTCGGGTCCTGGATACCGGCACGTGAACGGAGTATCGCCTCGCTTACCTTTTCGACAGCCTCGTTCTGCCCGATAACGCGGCGGTGGAGAATGCTCTCCATATTTAGCAGCTTTTCACGCTCGCCTTCCATAAGCTTTGCAACGGGAATACCTGTCCAGCGGCAGATTATCCGCGCAATCTCCTCGTCTGTTACCTTATCACGCAGCAGCGTCGTTCCGTCGGTTTTGCGTTGTTCCGCGCTGTGCTCCGCCTGCTCCAGCTCCGCCTTCAGGCGCGGAAGTTCTCCGTATTGCAGCTCAGCCGCTCTGTTAAGATTATACTCGCGCTTAGCCTTTTCAATCTCGCCGTTCAGCTCCTCAATTTTCTTTCGCAGTTCCTGAACACCCGTAATAGACTTCTTTTCGTTTTCCCAGCGCGCCTTCATCTCCTTGAACTGTTCGCGCATATCGGAAAGTTCCCTGCGGATTTCGGCAAGGTGTTCGACGGAAAGCTTATCGCTCTCTTTCGTAAGCGCGGCTTCCTCGATTTCGTGCTGCATAATGCGGCGCGAAAGCTCGTCAAGCTCGGTCGGCATTGATTCCATTTCTGTTTTTATAAGTGCGCAGGCTTCGTCCACAAGATCGATAGCCTTATCGGGCAGAAAACGGTCGGAAATATAGCGGTTTGAAAGTGTAGCGGCGGCGATAAGCGCTGTATCCTGAATTTTAACGCCGTGGAACACCTCGTAGCGCTCTTTAAGTCCGCGCAGAATAGAAATGGTATCCTCAACCGTCGGTTCGCCGACCATAACAGGCTGGAAACGGCGTTCGAGTGCGGCGTCCTTTTCGATATACTTGCGGTATTCGTCAAGGGTTGTCGCGCCGATACAATGCAGCTCTCCGCGCGCAAGCATTGGCTTCAGAATATTGCCCGCGTCCATTGCGCCGTCGGTTTTTCCCGCTCCGACGATCAGATGAAGCTCGTCGATAAACAGGATAATTTTACCCTCGCTCTTTTTGATTTCCTGTAAAACCGCTTTAAGTCTTTCCTCAAATTCGCCGCGGTATTTTGCACCCGCAACAAGCGAACCCATATCCAGCGAGAAAAGCTGCCTGTCTTTAAGAGAATTTGGAACATCTCCGCGCACGATCCGCTGCGCCAAACCTTCTGCAATTGCCGTTTTACCAACGCCCGGCTCGCCTATCAGCACAGGGTTGTTCTTGCTTTTTCTCGAAAGAATGCGGATAGCATTGCGGATTTCGCTGTCGCGCCCGATAACTGGGTCAAGCTTGTTCGCACGTGCAAGCTCGGTAAGATCCTGCCCGTATTTTTTCAGCACGTCATAGGTGCTTTCGGGATTGTCGCCCGTAACGCGCGTGTTCCCGCGCACCTTTTTCAGCTCCGCAAGGAATTTGTCACGCGTAACGCCGTACGAGGTCAGAATATCCTTCGTTTTTTCACGTGCCTTTGAAATAAGTCCGAGGAAAATATGTTCAACGGAAACATATTCGTCGCCCATATGCTTAGCCTGTTCCTCGGCTTCGGTAAGAGCCTTGTCAACGTCCGCTGTAACGTAAACCTCGTCGGCACGACGACCGCTCCCCGTAACTCTCGGAAGTCCGTCCGCACATCGCTCCGTTTCCTCCGCCATAGCGCGCTCATCAATGCCCATACTCTGTAAAAGCTGCGGGATAAGCCCGTCCTGCTGGGTCAGCAGCGCAAGCAGCAGGTGAAGCTGGTCGATTTGCTGATTTGAGCGCGAAACCGCAAGGCTCTGCGCGCTCTGAATGGCTTCGATTGATTTCTGCGTTAATTTCTGTGTGTTCATAAAGGACATCTCCTTTCTATATAACAACAATTCCGCCCGTAAGGTACTCGTAATATTTTTTTATGACAAGCTCGCGCGCGGACTGCCTGTTTACGATATTCTCAAAGTAAATTTTCAGGATTTCATCGAACATTTTAATGTATTCCGAGATCGCACGCGCTATCTCCTCGTTTGTCTGTCGCTCGCGTTCGGCGGGCAGACGAAACGTCCGCGTAAACCGTCCGTCCTCGATCGCGTAGGAAATTCCCTCAGGGAAAAACCGCACGATGTACTTATTTTCAAGCTCCGCCCAGAGTTTCAGAAAATCGGTCAGATCGGCTTTTAGCTGCTCCGACTGTGTGCGGAACGAAACACGAAGCTGACCTATTGTTTTTTCAAAGCTGCGGTAAAGCTCAAGGCTGTACCGTATCACGGGCTTATACTTGTACTTCAGCGCGGAACGAATTGAGAGCATTGCGTCTGACGGCTGGGTCTGAACCTGGAAACTGCTGTCCATGAGCTGGGCAATTTCTCCGAAAATATCGCTCATACGCTGTTCGGGGGTCGTATACGAAACCGCCTGTGCCAGCAGCCTGTTTATAAGCGCCGAACGGCTCATATTCATAGAATATGCAAGCCTGTCTATTGCCTCTACAACGTCGTCGGAAAGCACAAGGCTGTACACGCTTTTATTCATCGGTTTCCCTCCTTTCGATTTCAATAAGTATTATACCACCGGTTTCATAATTTGTCAATAGGGTTATATAATTTCAATTACGGATTATTACATATTTTCTCTTGAAATTTTTGTGCATTTTTGATATAATAGAAAAAAGGAGGTGGCCGGGTGAAAATAAGCACGATATTTATTATTGACATTTTTCTGATAATTCTATTTTTCGGCGTAAGAATTTATATTTCATATTTTCCGAACAGCTCCGACCGCCTGCGCGCCGAACAGGCAGGTTATTCCGAAAACAGCGAGGGTTTAGTTGACAACGCCTGGGCGTACTTTATTATAAACAACGAAAATCCACTCCCCGAAAACTATTCGCCGGCGTTGGAACGTGTTCAGGGCGATTTCAGTATGGACAGCAGGTGCGCGGAATATGCGCGGGAGATGATTTCGGCAGCGCGGCTGGACGGAATCGAGCTGAATGTCGTTTCCGCATACCGAAATGTTCAAAAACAGCAGGAAAACCTTGACGCTTACATAGAGCGAATGATAAACGAAGGGCATAGTGAGGAGGAAGCGAGAAGGCTTGCGCTTCTTGAAATCGCCAAGCCGGGAACGAGCGAGCATAACGCAGGGCTAGCGCTCGATATCCTTACTGCGGATTGGTGGGAAACGCACGACGACGTGACCTCTGATTTTGAGAACACGGAGGAATTTAAGTGGCTGAACGAGCACGCCCACGAATACGGGTTTATCCTGCGCTACCCGAAAGGGGCTGAAAAAATCACGGGATACGCCTACGAGCCATGGCACTACCGCTTTGTCGGAAAATACTATGCGGAAAAAATCAAAAAATCGGGGCTTCCGTTTGAGCATTTTTACATAAGCATACGAGAAAATAATGGCAGTACCACGGGGTAATGTGATACTGCCATTGTTCTGTCGGAGTGGAAGAAAAAGAGATTGGGGACGCCGTCCCCAAACCCCTGCCAAAGGGAATCATTCCCTTTGGAATCCCGTTTTCCGCTGCGATTTTCTATGATTTACCAAGCAGAAAATCTTAGCGAACCGAATCGGAATTTTATGGATTGTGTTTGACAAGCCGATGGCAGTACCACGGGATAATGCGATACTGCCATAAATCATCTATAATATGTTTCAGCCAGATTCCGAAGCATTGCCGCTCCCGATTCGCTGATCTGCCGAGGAACTGCGCGCCATTTCCAGTTTCCGCCGAGCGTAGATGGAATGTTCATACGCGCCCTGTCATCAAGTCCGATAACGTCCTGAAGCGGCACGATCACAAGCCCCGCCTGGCTTTTATAAAGCTCGCGGATAAACGCCTTATTTATTTTCTCAAACGGGCGCGGCATTAAGTATCGGCGGCACATAGCCTTCGATTTAGCGTCTGCCGCCTTGTACCAGCCCAGAACGGTAGAATTGTCGTGCGTTCCCGTGTATACAACACTGTTCGCGGGATAGTTGTGCGGAAGATGGTCGTTGTCGCTGCTTTCAGGGTTAAAACCGAATTGAAGCACCCTCATTCCCGGAAATCCCGATTCTTTCAGAAGCTCTTTAACGCTGTCGAAAATGTCGCCAAGATCCTCCGCGATGATGGATTTTTCGCCGAGCTGTTCGCGGACGGTGTTCCATAGATCCATTCCCGGTCCTTGTTCCCACTTCCCGTTTATCGCAGTCTTTTCGCCGTAAGGAACTTCCCAGTATGTATCAAAAGCGCGGAAATGGTCGATTCGTACAATATCATAAAGCTGAGCAGCCTTTTCGATTCGGCTTATCCACCACGAATACTTCTCTTTTTTCATAGCGTCCCAGTCGTAAAGCGGGTTGCCCCAGAGCTGACCTGTTTCGGAAAAATAGTCGGGCGGAACTCCCGCTACCGATTTCGGCTTCAGCTCTTCGTCCATCTTGAACAGATCCGCATTCGCCCAGACGTCTGCGCTGTCGGGTGCGACATATATCGGAATATCGCCGATAAGCTTTATCCCGTTCTTGTTCGCGTAGCTTTTAAGCCGCTCCCATTGGCTGTAAAAAATATACTGAATAAACTTCCAGAAATTTATCTCGTCTTTAAGCTCCTCGCGCGCCTGTTCAAGCGCTTCGGGCTTGCGGAGCCGGTACTGTTCCTCCCACTGTCCCCAGGCACACTGATTATGCTTTAATTTTAACGCCATAAAAAGCGCGTAGTCGCTGAGCCATACGCTTTCCTTTTGGACAAATACGTCATACGCGGCGTTTTCGCCGAAACTTACGAATGCCTCGCGAAGCAGCTCCATTTTCGTTTTTGACACCTTTTCGTAATCGACAAACGTCGGGTCTGCCCCGAAATCTGCCGCCTTACACCTCTCACGGGTAATAAGCCCCGATTTTACAAGGTCATCAAGGTCGATTAAAAGCGGATTTCCCGCGAAAGTCGAAAAGGACTGGTACGGCGAATCTCCGTAGCCCGTCGGTCCTATCGGAAGCACCTGCCAGTACGACTGACCCGCACTCTTAAGCCAGTCTACAAACGCTTCCGCCTCCGCTCCGAATGTTCCTATACCATAGGGCGAGGGCAGACTTGTGATATGCATTAAAATGCCGCAGCTTCTCATTCGGCATATTCCTCCTGTTATTATAAAATAGCGGTTTTATCAGTCCTGAACGGAGCAACGGGAAGTCCGTTCCTGCCGAAAAGCGTTACCTCGCCGTAATTTGTCCATTCGTAGCGCACATTCAGCGGCTCGGAAACGTCGTTGCTAAACACGAAAATCTTATTTCCGCGCAGCTCAAACTCAGCAGGCTTATAAACCCCGTCCGCGCCTGCCAACTCAAATCCGCAGGGCTTTCCGCCTATTATAAATCCGTCCGCGTATTCAAAAGAAACCTCTATCCCGTTTCCCTTATGTATATGCGACTTGTAAAGCGGAGAGAACTTATCAGAGGTCGGCTCACCGTAAGCGCATGCCATAGCCTGTAAAAAGAGACGGTGTCCAACAGGCTCCTTATCGCGCGGGTGGATCTCGTTAAATTCGCCGCAGTCAAGAATTACCGCTAAGCCTGTGTTTTTCGTCGTCTTAAACACCTTTTCCTGCGCTTCGCGGATAATGCACCAGTTCTTTCGGTCGGTATCGCCCTCGTATCTGTGCATAGGCAGCTGGACAATAAGGAACGGGAGTTCGTCGTCGCCCCAGTCGCTTCTCCAGAGGTCGATAAGTCCGCGCAGCAGCTTAAAATAGCTTTCGGGGCGCGGGTCATCGCTTTCACCCTGATAATACATAAAGCCCTTTAAGGTGTACGGGCAGACCTTCATAATCATACTTTCGTAAAGTGCTGTTGCGTGGAACGGGTTAAGCGGGCAGGTCGGTCCGGGATATCTGCATTCCCCGCAGAGCTTTAAGCATTCGTCCCAGCTCGCGTTCGGGGTCGTCGCGTAATAATTCTCCTTCCGTGCGTTCCAGGCTCTGTCGTACTCCTCGTACTCGCGGTACATTTTTGTAAGTTCTTCCTCGGTTTTTCCTTTACAGCACTCGTCAAATTCATCAAGGTCGAACCGCATTTCGTCATCATAGGAAAGGCTCTCGCGGCTCATCCAATGGCTCGCCTTCGTTCCGCCCCAGTTACAGCCGATCACTCCGACTGTACAGCCAAGCTTTTCGGAAAGCTCCTTAGCAAAGAAGTAACCGACTGCCGACCAATAGCGCGCGGACTCCTCGGTAAAATATCCCCAGCACGTGTTACTCATTTTTTCATCATAAGCAGGCTCGCCCTTTACGATTTTCGGGGTATAATAGAAACGAACATTCGGAGAAACGTCATTTTTAAGATGCTCCCAGCCGTTCTTACAGTTCTGAAGCTCGAACTCCATATTCGACTGACCGCCCGCGAGCCAGACTTCGCCTACCGCGACATCTGAAAATTCTCTTTTTTCGTTCCCGCAGGAAACCGTCATTGAATACCCGTTTCCTGCCTTATGCTCAGGAAGAACCACAAGCCATTTGCCGTTTTTTACGACAGTCTCTGCGGCTGTACCGTCAAATTCAACGCGGACGTTATCGCCGTCCTTTCCCTCGCCGAAAACATTTATATTTTTCTCTCTTTGAAGCACCATTCCATTGCTGAAAATGGGCGCGACGCAAAATTCCATAGTAAATCCTTTCCGAGCATTGCTCCTAACCTGATTACCTTTTATAATAGCACTAATGGCGAAAAATGTCAAGCTTCCGCAAGCGGGCGGACAGTCTGAAACCGGCATATTGCAAAAAACGGACGAACGTGAAAATCCACCTTCGTCCGCTGTTATTATCGCGTAAGACCGCCGTTATCACGCCTGCGCGCAAGGTAAGCGACGCTTGCCGCGCCCGTTAATACAAGTCCTGCCGCAAGGAAGGTCGAGCCTACTCCCGTAGAGGGGTTCGCGTCAACCTTGTTCACTGTCGGAGGAACATAGCTCTCGTCCTTACCCGCGTTATCCCTGTCGATAGCAGCGTCGTCCTCGATTTCATCGGGAATATCCGCTTCGTCGGTTGTAACCGTAGGATCTCCGCCGTCAATAATATCCTCCACAGCGTTGCCCGCGTCGTTGACCACGTTTTCTGCGCCGTCTATAACATCGTTCACAACTCCCTGTGCGCCCGCGCTCACCGCGAAAACTGACGCACACGAAATTGCCGCGATCAAGCCTGTAAATTTTCTCATTCTGCTTCTCCTTTACATATTCTTCGGACGATTTCCGCCCGTTTATATTGTTCACGGCGGAAAAGCGGATATGAGAGGGAATTTTTTCAGATTTGATTTTTCAGGACTCTGTTGTCCCACAAAACAGTTATATCTTTTCCACGTCGTAAATAGTTTTACCATTGAAAATAGCGGCTTCTTTATTCAATAGAATATATGAAAAATTATTGCGTGATTCTTCGGGCAATCCGGCACAGGATTTCCGCTTGCAAATACTCCTCTTCCGCTAATTTACTGCACCGCCTTTCAAAAAAACTTTACTGATTCATCATTTTTCAACAAACAAAGAAAGCAGACAGCGTCATAACAGATCCGCTGAAATTTTGCTTATAGCGTTGCCGACAGCCGCACGGATCCACTGCGCCAACAGTTTCCGTGCGTTTTCTTTTTATTCAATTACCACTCTCAAAAATCCGAAAGAAACGGATTGAACCGCTTTTCCGTCCGAAGTGTTGTAGATTCGCCATGCCCGCTTAAAACAAGGTAGTCATCAGGCAGCGCTTTAAGCTTTTCAAGCGTTTCCTGCTGGACAATATAATCACCCGAATAGCCGTCGCTCCTGCCGATAGAATCCTTAAAAAGCGTGTCGCCCGCAAGCATTATTTTCAGCCCGCCGGGATTGTCAACGAGAAAACAAACACTTCCCGCCGTGTGACCCGGAGTGTGCAGGACATTGAAAATAACGCCGTCCTGCTCGATCTTATCGCCGTCCGACAGCAGCACGTCCGCCGATTTTTCCTCAAACTTCTCCGACGGGCAGAAATACGCAAGCGCCTTATCGTAATCGTGAAGAAGCTCCTCGTCAGCCGCGTGTATATACACAGGCGCGCTCTCGCTTTGATGAAGTTCGTTTACGGCACCCGTGTGGTCGAAATGACCGTGCGTCAACAGGATTTTCTTTATTTTCATTCCCATACGATCCGCTTCGGCGAGTATTTCCTCCGCTTTTGAGGCGGGGTCAACTACAACGCCGCTGTTTTCGGCAGTTTTTATAAGGTAACAGTTCGTTCCAAGCGGTGGCAGAGTCAGCGTTTCAATTTCAAGCATAATATTTCCTCCTTTAAAATGCTTTTACTGAAATAAATATACCATATTTATCAGCGAAAATCAAGCCGGTGGTGAAAAACACCAGTATTCAACCGCTAACCGCCCGCATTTTCCCCGTTATGTACATTGCAAAAAAGCGGGTGGAGGAGTACAATAGATGTATCGTGTCAAAAAAAGAAGAAAAGGACAAAAGAAAGATGAACTTAGTAAAAAAGTATGTAGGTCGCCTTAAAACAGAGTTTTCAGGCTACAACGGGAAAAAATTCGGCAAGGACGTGCTCGCGGGCGTTACCGTCGCGGCAGTCGCACTCCCTCTCGCACTCGCCTTCGGTGTTTCAAGCGGTGCGGACGCAGCAGCGGGACTCGTTACCGCGCTTCTCGCGGGAATTATTATGGGCGTTTTTTCGGGAGCGTCCTACCAGATTTCAGGTCCCACGGGCGCTATGTCCGCGATCCTGATTTCGCTTGTCGCTCAGTACGGGCTTAACGGCGTATTTATCGCCTGCTTTATTTCAGGTGCAATCCTGCTGCTCTGCGGGATTTTTAAACTCGGCGGTATCGTTTCGTTTATCCCGACTCCTGTAATCACAGGCTTTACTTCGGGTATCGCCATCATCATCGCCTTCGGTCAGATCAATAATCTCACAGGGCTTACCTGCGAGGGCGAATCGACTATTGATAAGCTTCTTAGCTACTTCCGCCTTGAGCAGCATTTCAATATGACGTCGTTCCTTATCGGCGCAGCTGTTATACTGTTTATGTTCGTTTACCCCAAAAAGTGGAACGGGGTCGTTCCCTCGTCGCTTGTTGCGATCATTCTCGCGACTGCAGCAAACTTTATTTTCAAATTCGACTGCTCTGTTGTCGGCGCGATCCCGAAAACGCTTTTCCTCGATAACCGTCTTGATATAACGCAGGTTGACTGGTCGCAGATAAATAATCTTATAATCCCCGCCGTAAGTATCGCGGCTCTCGGACTTATAGAAAGCCTTCTCTGCGGCGCAAGCGCAGGTCGTATGAAAAACGAAAAGCTCGATTCCGACCAGGAGCTTATCGCGCAGGGTCTCGGAAATATGATCATACCGTTTTTCGGCGGCGTTCCCGCGACAGCCGCGATCGCCAGAACAAGCGTTGCTATCAAAGCGGGCGGTCAGACCCGTGTTGTGAGCCTTGTACACTCGGTCGTGCTGCTTCTCTCGATGTTCCTGCTCGGCGGCGTAATGTCTGAAATTCCGCTTGCCGCGCTCGCAGGCGTACTTATCGTAACATCAGTTCGTATGAACGAATTTGAGGTTATCAAGGACATTTTCGGCAGAAAAATCAAGACAGCAATGTTCCAGTTCTTAATTACAATGTTCGCAACTGTTATATTCGACCTCACGATCGCTATTTTAATCGGCGTTCTCTTCTCGGTAATTATGTTCGTGCTTAAAGTGTCCGAAATGACAGTCAACATCACGGGTGTTCATACCGAAAGCCTCAGCGCAGACGATGAAACGATGAACCGCCTTGCCGCAACCCGCGTCGCATATATTACAGGACCGCTTTACTTCGGAACTGCAAGCAAGCTCAGCCAGCGGCTTGAAGAGGTCATCACGGATAACGAGGAGTATGTTATTTTCTCCCTGCGCGGAATGCCTATCGCCGACCTTTCGGGTGTAAACGCATTCGGCGAGCTTTGCGACAGGCTTCTTAAACAGAATAAGAAAATATATTTTTCCTGCGTCCAGCCGCCTGTTGCGGAGATGTTCGCACGTTGTGGACTTGAAGAAAAAATCGGAAAGGAAAACTTTTTCTGGAGTACTGACAAGGTGCTGGATTTTATGATGAAAAAATCGGAAAAAGCTGTTGACTTTACTCACAATTAAGGTTATAATAGTAGTAAGCATTTTTGAAAATAAAGAATCAGGCATATAACAGAAAAGGAGAATTTGAAATGGCTTTTATTTATTCTGAACCCTCTCATACCTTCGGCGAATACCTGCTCATTCCCGGCTATTCCTCTTCGGAATGCGTCCCTACGAATGTTTCGTTAAAGACACCCGTCGTTAAATTCAAAAAGGGCGAGGAAAGCGCAATCACTATGAATATCCCCCTCGTTTCCTCAATTATGCAGTCCGTTTCAGGCGAAAAAATGGCAATCGCGCTCGCACGCGAGGGCGGAATTTCCTTTATATACGGTTCTCAGAGCATTGAGGACGAAGCGGCAATGGTTGCCCGCGTAAAGGCTTATAAAGCAGGCTACGTTAAGAGCGACTCAAATTTAAGCCCCGATATGACGCTCGCAGACGTGCTTGAATTAAAGGCTAAGACCGGTCACGCAACAATGGCTGTAACCGAGGACGGCTCTCCCGACGCGAAGCTCGTAGGACTTGTTACAAGCCGCGACTACCGCGTATCAAGAATGTCGCCCGACACAAAGGTTTCGACATTTATGACTCCCTTTGAAAAGCTTATTACCGCTCCCGCAAGCACGACCTTAAAGGAAGCGAACGATATTATCTGGGATCACAAGCTCAATGCCCTTCCGATTATTGACAATTCGGGCAAGCTTCTCTATTTCGTTTTCCGCAAGGACTATGACAGCCACAAGGAAAACAAGAACGAGCTTCTTGACGCTAAGAAGCGTTACATTGTCGGCGCAGGTATCAACACCCGCGACTACGCCGAGCGCGTCCCCGCACTCGTAAACGCAGGTGCGGACGTTCTGTGTATCGACAGCTCCGAGGGTTACAGCGAATGGCAAAAGCTCACAATCGAATGGATCAGAAAGAACTACGGCGATACAGTTAAGGTCGGCGCAGGCAACGTTGTTGACAAGGACGGATTCCGTTTCCTCGCAGAATGCGGCGCGGACTTTATCAAGGTAGGTATCGGCGGCGGCTCTATCTGCATCACAAGAGAACAGAAGGGTATCGGCAGAGGTCAGGCTACTGCGCTTATCGAGGTTTGCGCGGAGCGTGACAAGTACTTTGAAGAAACGGGAATATATATCCCTGTATGCTCCGACGGCGGTATCGTTCACGATTACCACATGACGCTTGCACTTGCTATGGGCGCGGATTTCCTTATGCTCGGACGTTATTTCTCACGCTTCGACGAATCCCCCACGAACAAGCTCATGCTCAACGGTACATATGTTAAGGAATACTGGGGCGAAGGTTCTAACCGCGCAAGAAACTGGCAGCGTTACGATATGGGCGGCGATAAGAAGCTGTCCTTTGAAGAGGGCGTAGACAGCTACGTTCCCTATGCAGGCTCGCTCAAGGACAACGTTAACCTTTCTCTTTCAAAGGTTCGTTCGACAATGTGCAACTGCGGCTGTCTTAACATTCCCGATTTCCAGAAGAACGCGAAGCTTACTCTCGTTTCCTCGACAAGTATTGTTGAGGGCGGCTCTCACGACGTTATCCTTAAGGAAAGCGGAAGAGCAGGACGCGTTGAATAAAAATATGCGGCATATTTTAAACCCGGCATCGGAAAGGTGCCGGGTTTTTGTAAATATCCGGCTTAGTACAGCCATTATCGGAAGATAAAAAATATTTTGAAAAAAATCGCAAAAAACACTTGACAAATGTTCCATAAGGTGGTATAATAATAAAGCATTAAAACAGAACACACGCGGGTGTAGTTCAATGGTAGAATGTCAGCCTTCCAAGCTGAACACGTGGGTTCGATTCCCATCACCCGCTCCATCGGCTCTTATCTTAACGACAAGCGCCGATTACCTGTTTTTGTGCGCCACTAGCTCAGCTGGATAGAGCAACCGCCTTCTAAGCGGTAGGTCACAGGTTCGAATCCTGTGTGGCGTGCCAACAGGTTATGGTGGGATTAGCGTAGCTGGTCTAACGCGTCAGTTTGTGGCACTGAAGATCGTGGGTTCGAATCCCACATTCCACCCCATATCAGCCCTCGCTTAACGCGGGGGCTGATTTTATTATATCTCAATATGCCTGAACTGCGACAGTCGTTCAGCTTCAGGCGTTTTACTCAGGGCGAACTTTTTTGCCCGAAACAGTCGCGCCTTTAAAACTTTTCCGCCATCAATCAATGGCGCACTTGCCGCGCCCCCGCCGATAGCAGCAAATGCGCCGTCGAAACCGAAGATCACGCACATGGTTCAATAAGGGGCTTGCCCCGTCATTTAACGTGGCAAGGGTTGGCTTTGCCAACCTGCCATTCAGTAGGGGATTGTATCCCCTACTGAATGGCAAATGGAAGCCGCCGCCTAAGAGGCGGGGGACATCTTGCCTAAGTTATAAACCTAACGTTATTTATTCTTGCATATTTCGCGGAAATGTGATATAATAAAATGAATAATGCGAAAAGCGGAAAGGAAGCTGATTTGTACGAATTATCAATTGAAATTAGGCGCGTGGAACAGCGTTTTCGCCGTTCCGTCCTGCGTTGTCGATAATTACATAAAGCTTGCGAGCGGCAGTCAGCTCAAGGTTCTGCTTTTCCTGCTAAAAAACGCAGGCGCAATGCTAAGAAGCGAGGATATTGCCGCTATGACGGGTGTTCCCGCCGACGAAGCCGAGGATGCGCTGATTTTCTGGGAGAATGTCGGCGTTCTGGATAATTCCGACGGTACGCTTACCCCGCCTGCTTCTCCGACTGAACTAAAATCCGCGCCAGCCCCGCTCCCCCGCCCCGCTGTTACGGCTGAAACAAAAGTAAAGCTCACAGCCGACCCGCAGTTTATGCCAAAGGAAATCGCGGGAGCAGTCGATGGCAGCAGCGCGGTGCGCTACCTTTTTGAAACCTACGAAAGGCTTGCGGGCAGACCTACCAAGCATAACGAGCGCAACACGCTTATGCTGCTAACCGAGGAAATCGGGCTTCCCTGCGAGGTCGCACTTATGCTGGTAGAATACTGCTTTTCCGTTGAAAAGGCAACCCCCGCGTATATGAAATCTGTCGCTCTGGACTGGTGCGAAAGCGGAATAGATACCATAGAAAAAGCAGAGGAACGTATAAAATCGCTTCAAAACCGCTGCGGACTGGAAAATAAACTTCGCAGTATTTTCCGACTGTCAAGCGCCTTTTCAAAGTCGCAGAAGGAGTTCATCGCTGCGTGGGCGGAGCTTGGATTTTCCTACGAGCTTATCGAGGAAGCCTATGACGTTTGTATGAAGGGCGCGGGAAAGCTCAGCTTCCCGTATATGGACAAGGTTCTGCGAAGCTGGCTGGATAAAGGCTTTACATCACCCGAACAGGTAAAACAGGAAAAAACATCTGCCCCGCCGAAGCAGGAGGCGTCCTTCAGCGTTGGCGAGCTTGAACAAAGCCTGTACGCAAAATACCGTAAAGGAGGAAGCGGAGAATGAGTATCGACAGCAGATTTTTCAGGCAGGCGGAAGCCGAGCTGACCGAGCGGAAGCTGCGGAACGAAAAGCTTCTTGCCGCTCACGAAGCCGAAATCGCACAGAAATCGCCTGAAATCGTCAAAATTCAGCAGGAAATCTCCGCAACCGTTTCTAAAATAATTAGTCTTATTCTTAATAAGGATAACGATTTTGAACGAAAATTCGGCGAGATCCAGAAGCAGAATCTGTTTTTACAGCAGTCGCTCAGGGAAAAGCTTGTCCGGCTGGGTTACCCCGCAGATTACCTCGATATGCCACATTCCTGCGCGAAATGCCGCGACACGGGAGAGTTTGACGGGAAACGGTGCAGCTGTGTTACAGAGGCTGCCCGGCGGCTTGCTGCAGAGGAGCTTAACCGCGCAACCCCGCTGACGCTTTGCAGCTTCGATGATTTCAGCCTTGCTTATTACGACGACAGACAGATAACCTCTCTCGGCTGTACGGCACGCGACGCCATGAGCGAGAATCTAAAAATCTGCCGGCGGTTCGCCGAAAATTTCCATCTGCCGAGCAGCGGCATTCTGATGCGCGGCGCAACGGGTCTGGGCAAAACTCACCTTTCGCTAAGCGTAGCAAACGTTGTGCTGAAAAAAGGGTACAGCGTGATTTACGGCTCCGCACCCGACCTGTTCAGAAAAATCGAACAGGAGCATTTCGGACGTTCGGATGGCGACACGGTAGAAATGCTGCAAGGCGCAGACTTACTTATACTTGACGATGTAGGCGCGGAATTTGAAAGTAAATTTTACACTTCTGCGCTTTACGGAATTATAAATAATCGTATGAACGCGGGAGTTCCTACCATAATAAGCACAAACTGCGACCTTAGCGAGCTTAACGCGCGCTACGGCGACCGTATTCTGTCGCGCTTTATGACATTGGAGCAGCTTATTTTCGTTGGGAACGACGTAAGAATCCGCAAACAGAACGGAGGTATATAATGAACAATCTGATTGCAATTGTGGGACGTCCGAACGTGGGCAAATCCACGCTTTTCAATAAGCTTATCGGTCAGCGTCTCTCTATCGTCGAGGACACCCCCGGCGTAACGCGCGACCGCATCTACGGCAAGGCTGAGTGGAGAAACCGCCCGTTTATGCTGGTTGATACAGGCGGTATTGAGCCTGACAGCAAGGATATAATCCTTTCGCAGATGCGCGCACAGGCGCAGCTTGCTATCGACAGCGCTGCGGTTATTATATTCGTTGTCGATATCACTACGGGTATGACGGCGAATGACGAGAGCGTTGCTTCAATGCTGCTTAAAAGCGGTAAGCCCGTCGTGCTTTGCGTAAATAAGTGCGACTCGGTAGGCGAGCCGCCCGCCGAGATCTACGAGTTCTATAACCTCGGACTCGGCGACCCGATTCCCGTTTCCTCCGTACACGGTCACGGTACGGGCGACCTGCTTGACGCGGCTTTTGAACATCTTCCGACCGAGGACGAAGAAGAATACGAGGAAAATGTTATAAAAGTTGCCGTAATCGGTAAGCCGAACGCGGGAAAGTCCTCCCTTATAAACAAAATCGCGGGCGAGGAGCGCGTTATCGTTTCCGATATCGCCGGAACAACCCGCGACGCTATCGACACATTCGTAGAACGCGACGGCGGACAGTACGTGTTTATCGACACCGCGGGTATACGCCGCAAATCGAAAATTACCGAAAACGTTGAAAAATACAGCGTTCTTCGCGCATATATGGCTATCGACCGCGCCGATGTCTGCGTAATAATGATTGACGCAAACGAAGGCTATACCGAACAGGACAGCAAAGTCGCAGGCTACGCGCACGACCAGGGTAAAGCCTGCGTAATCGCGGTGAACAAATGGGACAGCATTGAAAAAACCGATAAAACAATGAACGAATTCCGAAAAAAGCTGGAAATCGACTTTTCGTTTATGTCATACGCGCCGTTCGTGTTCATTTCCGCGCTTACGGGGCAGCGTATCGACAAGCTTTTTGAGCTTATTCGCTACACCGCCGAGCAGAACGCCCGCCGAATCACAACGGGTATGCTCAACGACCTGTTAAGCTACGCGACTGCGCGCGTCCAGCCGCCGTCCGATAAGGGCAAGCGCCTGAAGCTCTACTATATGACTCAAGCGTCCACAAAGCCGCCGGCGTTTGTCGTTTTCTGCAACAGCAAGGAGCTGTTCCATTACTCCTACCAGCGTTATATTGAAAATCAGATCCGCGAGGCGTTCGGGCTTGACTGCACACCAATCAGGCTGATAGTGCGTGAGCGCGGAGAATAAGAGGTAAAATATGGACATTTTGCTTAAAGTCATCTGCTTTGCCGCGGCGGCTGTCATTCCGTATCTTTTAAGCGGAATAAGCTCGGCAATTATCGTTACAAAAATTAAATCGGGCGAGGATATCCGCAATACCGGAAGCGGTAACGCGGGTCTTACCAATACACTGCGCACGCAGGGAAAGCTTGCCGCGCTTTTCGTCCTTATCGGCGATATATTAAAGGGCGTACTTTCGATCGTTATAGTGCATTTCATCTTCCGCCTGCTTCTCGGAATAGATACTTACGACGACGCGGCAGGCTGGGGCTGGGTCAATTATCTGGCGGGCATTTTCGCCGCTCTCGGTCATATCTATCCCGTTTTCTACGGCTTTAAGGGCGGAAAGGGGATACTTGTGACATTCGCGGCAATGCTTGCGATCGACTGGCTCCCCGCGCTTATCCTTCTCGGAATTTTCGCTGCAATTGTCGCAATCACAAGATACGTTTCGCTCGGCTCTATTGTCGCGGCAAGCCTCTACCCTTTTGCGGTTCTGCTGTTTTCGTTCATTCACGGGGATCCATGCGCGTGGGTGAATTTTGCGCTTGCAGCTGTTATCGGCTTTTTCCTCGTATTTATGCACCGCGCGAATATTTCACGACTTAAAAATCACACCGAAAAAAAGCTCGGCGAGAAAAAATCGTAAGATAGATCCTGAAAATCCCGACTTGAAAAATCGGGATTTTTTACTGCCCTGCCGCACATAAACTCAATAACAACTAAAAAACTGCAAAAAAATGAAAAAAATTCAAAAAAGGTATTGACAAATGCATTATGAAGTGATATAATATTAAACTGTAAGTGGTGCTGATATGGCTCAGTTGGTAGAGCACATCCTTGGTAAGGATGAGGTCATCGGTTCGACTCCGATTATCAGCTCCAATACAAACCCGGTAAGTGTTAATCGCTTACCGGGTCTTTTTTGTAAAACAACTTATTGATACCACTCACCCCGTAATGAAAACCGGCGCACGCATTGAAGCGGAAACGCTTATACCGATTGACAGATAAATTTCAATAAGAGGCTTGCCCCGTCATTTAACGTGGCAAGGGTTGGCTTTGCCAACCTGCCATTCAGTAGGGGATTGTATCCCCTACTGAATGGCAAATGGAACCCGCCGCCTAAGAGGCGGGGGACATCTTGCCTAAGTTATTTTATGCGAAAACTATTTGCATACCCTCGTTTCTGATATTGATTGCGGCAT
>CAZAXM010000011.1:0-56382 GCA_964489095.1 uncultured Ruminiclostridium sp.
GTATACTTTAAATAGGTATCGAGGTTAATACCCATATATCTGTTGCGGTATTCCCACTCGCGGATCATATCGGAGATACGATTCTCATACATAACGCCGGGAACCTCTGCTTCAAGCTTTTCTGCAAGCTTTTCAGCCATATTGTCATCAAGCGCGCCGTCAGCCTGCTTATTTGCATTTTCGGTCAGCTTAGCCTTAATATCAGCCTTGTACTCGTCAAGCGTATCAAACTCGCTTACGTCCTTTGCGAACTCATCGTCGAGCTCAGCAAGCTCCTTACCCTTGATTTCGTGAATCTTGCACTTGAATACAGCAGGCTTTCCTGCAAGCTCAGAAGCGTTGTAATCTTCGGGGAATGTAACATTTACGTCGAAGTCCTCGCCGATATTCTTTCCGATAACCTGATCCTCAAAACCGGGGATAAATCTGCCGCTTCCGAGTTCGAGGCTGAACTTTTCTGCCTTACCGCCGTCGAAAGCCTTATCATCGCAGAAGCCCTCGAAGTCGAATATAACTGTATCGCCCTTTTCAGCTGCTCTATCAGTAACGTCGATAATTCTCGCGTTGCTGTTTCTTACGCGCTCGATTTCCTTTTCAACTTCCTCGTCAGTTACATTCTTGACAGGTTTTTCAAGCTTTAATCCCTTATAATCAGAAATTGAAACTTCAGGCTTAACCGTGTATCTTACCTTAAAGGAAACGCCGTTTTCCTTTGAAACGTCTGTAACCTCTGTATCGGGAACATCAACAACATCAAGCTTTAATTCCTCAGCTGCGTCAGAAACGACTTTCTGGTACATGCTGTTTACAGCGTCCTGATAGAAAACGCCTTCGCCGTACTGAGCCTCGATCATCTTACGTGTAGCCTTACCCTTACGGAAACCGGGGATAGAGATATTCTTTCTCTTCTTTAAGTATGCCGACTGAACAGCAGCCTCAAAATCCTCGGGGCTAACCTTAATTTCGACCTCGACGGTATTTACCTCGGTCTTGTTGTTAGAAATAATTTCCATTTGTTTATCCTCCGTTTTATATTAACAAATAAATATCTTACCGAACTTTCGGTGCAGATTTGCGGCAAAACACCTGCACGCTAACAGTCACCTAACATTATAGCATATTTTTTCTTAAATTACCAGTACTTTTATAAAATTTTTATCAATTTATCAAAATTGGCATAAAACCCAGGTAATCAGCTGAAACCATACGATATTCAGTGCCGTTTTCGACGCCCTGAAAGGCGTATTTATGACCAACCGCGCCGTGAATATGACCATAATAACACTTTTTTATATCAAATTCACGAATAACGGAAAGAAGGTATTCATTCCGCTCACCGTTGAAAATCGGCGGGTAATGGAGAAACACGGTAAGCTCTCCGCCAAGCTTCAAGCCCTCCTGTATCGACATTCGCAGCCGGCCCGCCTCCCTATTCAGTACTTTTACATCGCAGGGCGAGCCGTCGTCGTTTATCCAGCCGCGTGTTCCGACAATGCACATCCCCTCGCGCAGAAAAGCGTTATTGTTAAGAATTTTTATCCTGTCAAAGCCATTTTCGGTGAGAAAAGCGTTCATTTTCGAGGCTGTACTCCACCAGTAATCGTGGTTGCCCTTGAGGATTATTTTCTCACCGTTAAGCGTGCTGTTCAGATACTCAAAATCCTTGACCGTTTCTGTCAGCGACATTGCCCACGAAATATCACCCGGTACAACGACCGTATCCTCGTCGGAAACAAGCCTGTTCCAATTCTCAGTAAGCCGCTCAACGTAATTATCCCAGCCCTTGAAAATATCCATTGGCTTATCGCAGCCCAGCGAAAGGTGCAAATCGCCAATCACATATACGCTCACTTTTTCAGGAAGCCCAGCACCACTTCGGGCATTTCCTGCTTTTCAACAGAACCTGTAAAGCGGACAGCCTTATCCTTTGTCGCAGCAAGCGGCGCGGGAATAGTTGTACCAGTTTTCTTTTCAAGCTCCTCGATTATCGTAAATTCATCAACGCCCTTGGTTTCACCGCCGAGAGCGTCCATTACAGCCGCACCGAACTTGTAGGGGTTAGCGGTCGAAGCAACGATTGTCTTGGTGGTATCGCCCGTCGCCGCCTTATAATCCTGATATACCTTATAAGCAACGGCGGTATGGGTATCCATAAGATATGAATAGGACTCGAAAACTTCCTTGATTGCCGCCTTTGTCTGAACATCATCGCAGCAGCCTGCGTAGAAATCAGCGCGGATTTTTTCAAGCACATCGGGGGGAACGCTGTATTTTCCGTCCTTAGAAAGCTTACCGAACCAATCGCGGATCTGCTCGTCGTTTTCTCCGCAGAGGTGATATAAAAGACGTTCAAGATTGCTTGAAATAAGAATATCCATCGACGGAGAAACGGTCGTATAGAACGCTCTGTTTCTGTCGTAAACACCTGTATTGATGAAATCGGTAAGGACGTTATTAGCATTTGAAGCGCAGATAAGCTTGTTTACGGGAATACCCATCTGCTTAGCATAGTAAGCGGCGAGGATATTACCGAAATTACCTGTCGGAACAACGATATTGACAGGCTCGCCGTACTTGATTTCGCCGTTTTTGATAAGCGAAGCATAGGCGGAGATGTAATAAACAATCTGAGGTGAAAGTCTGCCCCAGTTGATTGAATTTGCGCTTGAGAACACAACGTTAAGCTTTTCAAGCTCCTCTTTAAGCTTTGCGTCTGTGAAAATAGCCTTAACGCCGTTCTGACAGTCGTCAAAATTACCCTTTACTGCGCAGACATGAACATTATTACCCTCCTGAGTGGTCATCTGGCGCTTCTGCATATCGCTTACGCCGTCCTCGGGGTAGAAAACCGTAATGCTTGTTCCGGGAACATCCTTGAAACCTTCAAGCGCAGCCTTACCTGTATCGCCGGAGGTTGCAACGAGAATTGCAATTTCCTTACCGTCAATTGTTTTTTTCGCGGAAACGGTAAGCAGGTACGGCAGGATCTGGAGCGCCATATCCTTGAAGGCGCAGGTAGGACCATGCCAGAGCTCAAGAATATATGTACCTGTGAGCAGGTGAGAAATTTCCGAAACATTTTCCGAATCGAAATTGCTGCCATAAGCGCCGTTCACGCAATAGCGGATCTCGTCGTCGGTGAAATCGGTCAGGAAAAGCTTAAAAATCTCAAAAGCGCGTTCGGGGTAGGACTTGTCACAAAGCCCCATAATATCGGCTTCCGTAAGCTTCGGGAGCTTTTCGGGGACGAACAGACCGCCCTCCTCGGAAAGACCCTGCGCAATCGCCTTTGCGCTTGTAACCTGCACGCTGTTATTTCGTGTACTTCTGTAATTCATGCTGAATCATTCCTTTCTAACATTGAATCGCTTAATATAATTTCAGTCCCGTAGAATCGAATGCGTTTTCGTAATAGTTCATTTCCAGAACCCTCGGAGGCTCCTCGGTTGTTACCGTAAGCTCCGCGATATCAAACCGCATCACGCTTGCCTCCATACCGTTTTCTGCTGCGAATTCCAGCAATGTCAGCGCGATTTTCCTCTTTTTAGACCAGTTCACCGCGTCAGCGCCGTAAGTCATACTGTTATACTTCCGCGTTTTTACTTCTACCGCGACCAGCTCATCGCCGTCCAATGCAACAATATCAAGCTCGCCGCAGCGTTTACGGTAATTTCTCGCTAAAATCCGCCAGCCCTTTTGTTCAAGACTCTGCGCCGTATAATTCTCACCGAAGTTCCCGCGCATCTGTCTTATCTTGCTCATATTATTGTTCATATCTTGTGTTTTTTAAAAAAGGAACGTCTGTGTTCGGGACACATTCCGTACTGTGCAAGCATTTCGTAGTGCAGCTTTGTTCCGTAGCCCTTATGCTTTACGAATTGATATTCGGGGTAACGCTCGTCCAGTTCACGCATATACCTGTCACGCGCGACCTTTGCGAGGATCGACGCAGCGGCTATGCTTGCTGACCTGCTGTCGCCCTTTACGACAGCCTCCGCTGCACACGGCAGTTCAGGCAGCCTGTTTCCGTCAACCAATGCAAAACCGGGCTTTATTGCAAGTCCGCTGACCGCTCTTTGCATTGCAAGGAACGTTGCGCCGAGAATATTCAGCTCGTCTATTTCCTGTGCGGAAGCAACGGCGATACAATAGCTGTCAGCTTTTTCAATTATTTCATCAAAAAGAGCGTCACGCTTCTTTTCGGAAAGCTTTTTGCTGTCGTTAAGCCCGTCAATAAAGACGCCTTCGGGCAGGATCACGGCAGCCGCGTAAACGCTTCCCGCCAGAGGTCCGCGCCCTGCCTCGTCAATTCCGCAGACAACGCCGTGACGCGCACGATAATCGCTGTCAAAAGCGAAACGTTCATTCAGCAGGCTGTTCGAGAGTGATTTTTCCAATTTTACCGCTCCTATATTCGTCAAGTAAAGTTATCGCGGCACGCTCTGCGTCAGGAACACCGCCCGACATCATCATTCCGCGCTTTTTCGCTATAAGCTCGGTTATCCGCCCGTCGAGGCTGTCAAGCTTATACCGCTCGCGAAGCCGTTCGGGGTAATATTCACGAAGATACGCGCCAAGCTCTTCTGCCAGCGCTTCAACGTCCATAACGTCATCCTTTATCGCGCCTGTAAATGCGAGATTGATTGCAACGCGCTTATCGTCAAACTTAGGCCAGAGTATACCCGGCATATCGAGAAGCTCGACCTCTTTATCAATTGTAACCCACTGTTTTCCGCGGGTAACGCCGGGTCTGTCCTCGACCTTAACCTTCTTTGAATTTGCCATTCGGTTTATAAACGAGGACTTTCCGACATTCGGAATGCCAACGACCATCACGCGCAGCGCTTTACCTATCATACCTTTAGCGCGCCTTCGTTCAAGAACGTCGCTTAGTTTTTGTTTAAGCAGCGGAACAAAGCGGTTCACGCCCTTTCCGCTTCGGCAATCGCAAACCAGAACAGCGAAGCCCTGTTTTTCGTAAAATGCCTTCCAGCGGTTAGTAACACTGTCGTCAGAGTAATCGCATTTGTTCAGCATAATAATACGCGGTTTATTGCCTGTAAGCTCGCCGATGATGGGATTGCGGCTTGATTCGGGAATACGGCTGTCAACAATTTCGACAACCGCGTCCACAAGCTTCATATTCTCCTCGATCATACGACGGGTTTTAGTCATGTGACCGGGAAACCACTGGATATCAGCCTCGTAAGCCATCAGACTACTCCTCCGAACACATCGAACGGGTAAATCCTCAGATAAACCTTTCCGACAATATTATGCATATCGACAAGACCTATTCGTTCATCGCGGCTGTCGCTCGATCCGTTTCGGTTATCGCCCATTACAAAAAGGCAGCCCTCGGGAACTGTTACTGCTCCGTTCATATCAATCCTGGAGAGTGTTACATCATTTATTGCGTGACCGTCCTCATAAAGGAAACCATCTTTTACTTCAAGAGGAAGTGCCTCGCCATTGCGATAAACTACGCCGTTTTTAAAATTGATTTCGATCGTATCTCCGGGGAGTCCGATAATACGCTTTACGATTGCCTCGCCCATACTTTCCGTACTATCATTATAAAGATTTTCCGCCCACAGCACGACGATATCGTTATGCTTAGGAGTATAGAAAAAATCTGTTACAAGCATTCGCTCGGTATCATGGAGCGTTGGCAGCATTGACGAACCGTCAACTGTCGAAAGACGTGTAAAAAAGGTAAATATAACTATAATTGCGAGAACCGAGCCGACAACTGTATCAAACCAGTCAAGCAGCTCAGCCGCAAGCAGTTTTTTCTTTGATGATTTATTACTCTCGGAAACGGAAGGCTCTCCCGAAGATTCCGTTATTTTCTGTTCTTCTTCCATAAAAAGCTCCTTTCCGACCGTTTGAATTTGCCCTAAAAATGAAGAAAAAATAGCCAAATTGGAGTAATAACGAACCGAAGCCCGTTATTACCGCAATCGTCTATTTTTACAGGGGGTATTGGCTTAATACTTTGCCTTAACCTTAGCTGCCTTACCAACTCTGTCTCTGAGGTAGTAAAGCTTAGCTCTGCGGACAATACCTTCTCTAACAACCTCAACCTTATCAACCGAGGGAGAGTGGAGCGGGAATACTCTTTCGATTCCGCAGCCGTGTGCAACACGTCTTACTGTAAAGGTTTCGTTGATACCGCCATGCTTCTTAGCAATAACAGTTCCCTCGAAAACCTGAATACGGGACTTGCCGCCTTCGGTAATTCTTACGTGTACCTTTACAACGTCGCCGACGCTGAACTGAGGTACGTCGTTCTTCATGCTGTCCTGAGCAATGAGCTTGAGTGCATCCATTTTGTTTTCCTCCTGATTTTTCGGCATTCTTATATGATAGGATTACAGCCGCGCCTTACGCGGAGAAGCACTGCTTCAGTGCTTTCATACAGCGGAATACCTATTTAATGTATGGGCAATAGCCCTGCATTAACTCTCGTTGCTTCTGCAACGGTTACAAATGCCTTTATATTATAACACTTTTTTTTGCGGATTGCAAGTGTTTTCGCAAAAAATTCTGAAATTATCTGAAAATTTCGCCATTTTTACAATAAACATTGGTACGTTTTATCCTTAGCGAGTCGATTTCGGCTCCTGAAAACTGCTCAAAAGCGTCGAAAACGAGGTTCGGGCTTATATTTGTTTCAGTTCCCGACGGAAGCAGCATTTTTATATACCCTTCTCTTCGCTCTGCGATTTCGATTACGGGCTTAAGGTCAATTTCAGCAATTCCGCGCTTAGTTTTCTTTTTGGTAATTATCTTTTCCTGATTAAAATACTCGGTAAGCCGCGATTCATCGCATAAAATCTCAATTTCATACTCCGATTTTGCTATATCGGTATTTTTCATAACCGGCTCGGCCACGCTCAGCACGCGTATCCCTTCGGGCAGAACCGCGTTAAACCGCTCTTTTACCTCGTCAAACGTCAGTTCCTCGGTGAGGCGCGTATCAAGGCTTTCGCAGATCCCCCCTGTTCCGAGTGCAAGCGGGAGCGCAAAGGTGATATAAACATGCGGATTGAAGCCCTGCGTTTCCCATATGGGGAGCTTGCCGCGCTTTACTGCACGTTGGAAAAGCCGATAAAGGTCAAGGTGGGAAATGTAAACAGCACGCCCCGTCTTGCTGAAGAAAATTCGTATATTATTCAAAACAGTTCCCTCCGATGCATTTGTTTACGCCGCAGCCCGCGCACTGTTCACGGCAGTTTTTAGTCGGAACACCCTCGTGTGCACGCTTATTTTCGCGGATAAGAAACTCGCGCGAAACAAGTATATCCATATGGCTCCAGGGCATTATTTCGTCATATTCACGGCGGCGGTTGACATAAAACGACATATCAATCCCGCATTCCTCAAACGCTTCCTTCCACAAGTCATAGCGGTAATACTCGTTCCAGCCGTCAAGCTTACAGCCCTTTTTCCAAGCCGTGTAAATAACCTGTGAGAGGCGTCTGTCGCCTCTTGCGAGAGCGGCTTCGAGAACTGTTATCGGGAAGCGCGACCAGCTGATATTGACCTTACGTGAATTGATTATGCTGAGAATATACTTCTGGCGCTCGTCAATCACGTCCTCAGTCGGCTGCGGCTCGAACTCGAACGGCGTGAACGGCTTTGGAATAAATGTTGAGAGCGAAACGGAAATCTGAATGCTTTTTCCCTTCGGGCGGTTCGGGATAGAATAATAAAGGTCGATTATCTTCTCGCACAGATCCTTTATTCCGTCCATATCCTCAAGCGTTTCGGTGGGAAGTCCGAGCATAAAATAAAGCTTTACCGACGTATACCCGCCCTCAAAGGCTATGCGGCAGCTGTCAAGAACGTTCTTTTCGGTGATATTCTTGTTTATAACATCGCGAAGGCGCTGGGTTCCCGCCTCGGGAGCGAAAGTAAGTCCGCTTTTACGCACGCTTTTGATTTTTTCGAGCAGTTCCTCGCTGAAACGGTCGATCCGCATTGACGGGAGCGCTAAATTTATACGTTCGCCGTCGGTGTATTCTGTAAGGCGGCCGAGAAGGCGCTCGATTTCACTGTAATCGCTTGTGCTAAGCGAAGAAAGCGAAACCTCGTCGTAGCCTGTCGATTCGCAGATAGAAATCGTTTCTTTTTCAATTGTATCAACTGACTTCTCGCGGAACGGGCGGTAAAGATAGCCTGCCTGACAGAAGCGACAGCCGCGTATGCAGCCACGCAGAACCTCTACGACCGCACGGTCGTGGACTATTTCCGAGAACGGAACTACGAATTTTTCGGGATAATAGGTCTTGTCAAAATCTCGGATTATGCGCTTACGGACAGTTGCAGGCGCACCCTCGGTCGGTGTGATAGAGGCTATGGTATTATCCTCCTTATACTCGACCTTGTACAGCGACGGAACGTAGATTCCCTCGATCTGAGCGGCACGGACAAGAAATTCGTGCTTTGTGCAGCCTTCCTTTTTACACTGCTCCAGAAGCCGCATAAGCTCCAGATTAACCTCCTCGCCCTCGCCGAGAATGCACAGATCCATAAAATCGGCAATCGGCTCGGCATTACATACGCACGGTCCGCCTGCGCAGACGATCGGTGTAAGTTCGGTTCTGTCCTTAGCGAAAACGGGCAGCCCCGCCAGATCGAGCATGGCAAGAATGTTCGTAAAAGAAAGCTCATATTGAAGCGTAAAGCCGATGAAATCGCTGTTTTTTATCGGTTCAAGGCTTTCCAGACCGTATAGAAGAATGTCATTTTTACGCATCTGTTCTTCCATATCGGGAAGCGGCATAAACACGCGCTCGCACCAGTATTCGGGCACCTCGTTTATCAGCGAGTAGAGAATTTTCATACCCAGATGCGACATTCCGATATCGTAGGTGTCGGGAAAACAAAACGCGAAACGCATAGTTACATCGGCAGGATTTTTCCTGACAGAATTAAGCTCGCCGCCGATATAGCGGGACGGCTTCTGAACCTTTAGAAGAAATTTGTCGAGTTTTTCCTTGTACATTATTTTACTTTCCTTTATTTCAATATGGTATATGCGCCGAGATAAGAGTTGTATTCAGCTCCCGCCGCCTCGCCGCTGTAAAAAACATAATCAGCCTGTGAACAGAGCGGTACAAAATACGCGCTTTCGATCAGAAAATTCTCAGCTTCGAGGTAGTAGCTGCTGCGGAGCTGTTCGTCCGATTCAGCCCTGACGCTTTCGATTATATGGTCGAGCTTTTTACTTTTTATCCCCATAACATTTCGTGGCGAATCTGACAAAAACGCGCTAAGGTAGGCATATTCGGTCGAGTTCTCGCCGTCCAGCCGTACCAATGCGATATCGTAATCGCCGCTTTTCAAACGCTGAAAATATGTATCGTCGTCAGGCTCGAAAACATTGCAGCTTACTCCGAACGCGTCCCGCCACGCCTGTGCGGTAACATTAAGCTGCTCGCGAAGTTCCTTATTCTGCGGCATTATAACGTTCACAACGGACGGTGCGTCAAAAAATCCACCTGCCTCAGCCGAAAAAAAGTCATCGCTGATGAACGGCGGAGTTATCCGCTGCGCCGACTTATAGCACACGCTGTCAGCGAAAACAATTTCACCCGCGAACGCAAGCCGAAGCTTTGTATCCGCAAAGCTTTGCGTGTTAAAAACAAGCCCCCAGACGGCGGATTCGTGGGTTGTGAAGCGGTATTTTACGCTAAGGGCAGCGACTTCCTCCGCTGAATCGGTCTGGTACGCAGTGAGCGCGCCGTCCGTAAATTCGGTCAGCTCGCTGCTTTCGTCAATGAAGAAATTCACCCCGATTGGCAAGCTCTCGTCCTCCGGTGTATTCAGCGCGTTACGGCGGAGGATTATATAATTGCTGTCCGTGCTCCATTTATCGTAGTTCCACGTGCGAACGTAGTACAGCCCATTTGAAGCAACGCAGTCTGCCGCCAGACCATAGCGGCCCTCTGTGGTGTTGAAAAAATTTTCACTGCACGGCATAGCCGCCGATTTCGCGAGCAGAAGCGGTAAATCCGGCTCAGGATATTCCAGCGACACACGAAGAGTTGTTTCGTCAACAGCCTCAACGCCGAGCGCGGAAAGATCGGAAATACTGCCGCTGTTTATTGCGCCTGCATTTTTTATCACAAAAAAATCTGCTGCGTTGGCGGATTTAACGGCGGGATTCACCAGCCTTCGGAACGCGAAAACATAGTCGTAGGCGGTGCATTTTTCGCCAAAATCCTCTGCGTACCAGTAAACATCGTCACACAGGGTAAACGTCCATTCAAGTCCGTCCTCGCTTACCGTCCACGTCTGCGCCATATCGGGTTCGCTTTTTCCGCTCGCGTTCAGCCGAAAAAGCCCGCGGAAGGTGTTGTGAATCACTCCCGCCGAGCTGTCGGAAGCTGACGTCTGCGGGTCAAGCGTTTTCGGATTTCCGGCAATTGCCGCCTTAAAAATATACGTGCCGCTTCCCTTTTCACAGCCGCAAAGACAGCTGAACAAAAGCAGCAACACGGAAAGTGCGATTGCTTTATATTTCACTGATAACCGCCCTGCCCTCGTTAAGGCTTTTCGGCACGTCGATTATGCGCTGGTTACGGCTGCCCTTAAATTTAAGTTCAAGGCTTCTCTGCGACAGCTCGAAACGCCCGTCAACCAGCAAGTCCAACCTGCTAAGAAGCTCACGGACGCTCGGATTTTTCTCCGACATCGCGGTAAGCTCCTCAAAGGTGTAGCCCGAATAGCTCATAAGGTGATAGCCTTTTTCCTTTAACAGTCCTGCAAGATACGCGAGCGGTTCGGGCTGGCAGAAAGGCTCTCCGCCCGAAAAGGTTACACCGCTTACAAGCGGGTTGGAAATTATTTTATTGAAAAGCTTGTCAACATCAGCAAGCCTGCCGCCCTCGAAATTATGCGTTTCGGGGTTCTGACAGCCCTTGCAGTGGTGCGGGCAGCCCTGTACAAAAACGGTAAAACGTATTCCCGGACCGTCAACAAACGATTCGGGGACAAGACCCGCAAGTCTTATCAGCACCTTTTTTCACTCCAATCAATTATAAGCAACGTTATCCGAGATATAGCCTCTTACTTTCAGCGGAACACCGAGGTCGGCAGCTCTTCTCCGACAGGCTTCGATTTCCGCTTCATCAACAACGTCCACAATCGTAAAAACAACGCTTGGAATAAAGGACGAGGTGATTATTGCGAAATTGAGCATTGAATTGTACGACGGGAGACCAAATTTTGAGCGCGTTATAGCGTAATATTTATCGGGGTCGGAGGCGTTCAGGCTTATCGAAAGGCTGTCGATTGCGCTGCGCATCGAATACAGATCAAATGTCGGCTGAATAAGTGAAACAAGCCCGTTCGTGTTTATTCTGACCTTCATTCCCGTCGTCTGCTTGATATATTTTGCTATTTCAATCAGCTCCGCTGCTCTTTCCATCGGCTCGCCGTAGCCGCAAAAAACGACCTCGTCGTACTTAGACTTGTCAACCTCGTCGAAGGCTGACTTTATTTCTTCAACAGTCGGCTCGTGTTCAAGCCAGAGGCTGTCGTTTTCGCCGACAGAGTCCGCGTTTTTACGTATGCAGAAAGTGCAGGCACAGGGACATTTGTTGGTAATGTTTGCGTAAAGAGTTCCGTTTAAATCATAAAATATTTTCATTTTCAAGCCTCCCTTGAATGAGCTTCAGCTTACCCTTTAATTATATATCTTTTTTTTGCATTCGTCAAGACCTACTTATGCGTCTTTGAAAAAGCCGCGGCGTAAACATGCTTTGCACCGGCTTCACGCAAGGCGCGGGCCGCTTCTGAAAGAGTACTTCCCGTTGTACATACGTCGTCGATTATAAGGACAGTTTTTCCGTCATACCGAGCGCTCTGCGCCGCGCTGAATGCGCCGACAAGATTGGTTCGTCTTTCCTCCTCCGACAGCTCTTTCTGATGACGCGTTGCACGTGTTTTTACAAGCCCTCTGCGATATGGTATGCCGAGCATAAAATGGAGTTCGCGGGCGATAAGCTCGGACTGGTTATACCCGCGTTTTCTGCGGTCAGTTTTAGTCATCGGAACAAATGCAATCTCGTCCGGCTGTTCGGCAAATCCCGAATCCTTTACCGCACAGAATATCCCGTAAGCGAAGGCATAGTAGCTGTTCCCGACGGGGTCATGTTTAAAGCGAAGAATCATATCAGCCGCCTCGTCATACAGACAGTACGCGGCGAAACCGTCAACATTGCTGATTTCAAAAGCATCGTCGAATCTGGGAAGAGTTCTCCCGCAATCCTCGCAGAACGGGTCGTTATAGCCGATAATTTTGCCACAGCGCGGGCAGATATTCGGATAGAAAAAGTTTATTATAAAACGATAAATATTATGCAGCTTCATTATAAATCAGATAGCAGTATACTAAAATACGGCGGCAAAAGCCGCCGTACCTGTCGGGTTCTTACTTTTCGTCGTTCCACTCGTACATCTTACGAAGCTCAGCGCCAACCTTTTCGAGCTGGTGCTCGCCCTCAATACGTCTGCAAGCGTTAAAATGTGCGCGACCCATCTTATTTTCCATGATCCAATTGCGCGCAAAGGTACCGTCCTGAATTTCGGAAAGAACCTTCTTCATTTCCTTCTTTGTTTCATCGGTGATAATGCGCTTTCCAACCTCGTAATCGCCAAATTCCGCTGTATCGGAAATGGAATAACGCATCATCTTGAAGCCGCCCTTGTAAATAAGGTCAACAATAAGCTTCATTTCGTGGATACATTCAAAATATGCGTTCTGGGGGTCGTAACCTGCTTCAACGAGCGTTTCAAATCCCGCCTTCATAAGAGCAGTTACGCCGCCGCAAAGAACAGCCTGTTCACCGAAAAGGTCGGTTTCGGTTTCCATCTTGAATGTTGTTTCAAGAACACCCGCTCTCGAACCGCCGATACCTGCCGCATACGCAAGACCGAGGTCGAAAGCTCTGCCGGAAGCGTTCTGGTGAACCGCGATAAGGCAGGGTACGCCTCTGCCGATTGTGTACTCGGAACGAACGGTATGTCCGGGTCCCTTAGGCGCGATCATTACAACGTCAACGTCAGCGGGAGGAATAATCTGTCCGAAATGAATGTTGAAGCCGTGTGCGAACATAAGCATCTTACCTGCGGTAAGGTTAGGCTCAATGCTCTGCTTGTAAAGGTCAGCCTGCTTTTCATCGTTAATGAGGATCATAATAATGTCAGCCTTCTTAGCCGCGTCAAAAGCAGTGCAAACCTCGAAGCCTGCTTCCTCAGCCTTTTTCCACGACTTGCTGCCCTCGTAAAGACCGATGATAACGTGAACGCCGCTGTCCTTAAGGTTCAGCGCGTGAGCGTGACCCTGGCTTCCGTAGCCGATAATTGCAACTGTCTTTCCGTCAAGCAGAGAGAGGTTGCAGTCTTCCTGATAAAAAATCTTTGCCATTTTATATATCTCCTTTTTTCGCTTATTCAGCGTGATTACAATGTTAATGCTGCGCTTCCGCGTTGAATCGCGATCGTTCCCGTGCGGACGATTTCCTTTATTCCATAGGGGCGGAGCAGCTCCTCAAAGGTGCTTATTTTAGCTTCATAATCCGACAGCTCCAATGTCATTGTCGTAACGGAAATATCGGAAATTTTCGCCTCCGCGATTTTTGCAATTGAAATGAGCTCCGCACGCTGAGCGGGAGTACAGCAGACCTTGAACAGAACCAGCTCGCGTGAGAGCAGCTCCTGTTCGCTTACGTTTTTTACTTTAATAACGTCAATCAGCTTATTGAGCTGCTTGAGAATCTGCTCCAGCATATATTCGTTGCCGTCGGCAACGATCGTTATGCGCGACACCTGCTCATCGTCCGTAACGCCGACCGCAAGGCTGTCGATATTATACGCTCTTCGCGCAAACAGACCCGCGACTCTCGCAAGTACGCCTGCTCTGTTTTCAACCAGAATAGAAATTGTATGCTTCATATCACTCACCGCTGTTCATATTACGAGAAAATATGAACATTACAATATAGTTTTTTCCGTATCGTCAACGATAACCTGTAATAAATAAGAATCCTCCGATTTCAACAGCCGTTCTACCGCGCCGTCAACATCTGCGGGATTATCGACGGTTTCCGCCTCAATTCCGTAAGCACGCGCTATCATATCGAACTGCGGGCTTCCGTCGAGGCTTACGCCTATCAGCCGATTGCCGTATGCATTTTCCTGAACCTCGCGCACCATTCCGAGGTAATGATTTACCATCACAATGATTTTTACGGCAATTTTATGCTGAACAGCCGTTGCAAGCTCCATCATCTGCATCTGGAAACTACCGTCGCCGCAAACCGCGATCACCTGTGATTCGGGGCTTGCCATTTTCGCGCCGATCGCAGCAGGAATAGAGTAACCCATTGTTCCCATACCGCCCGCTGTCATAAACCTTCCGCTTTCGCGCAGGAAAATATTGTTGGCTGTCCAGATCTGATTCTGCCCGACGTCCGCAACGATAACCGACTGCTGCGGGAGCTGCCCGTTAAGCCGTTTCATAAAGAATTTCGGATTAACGCTGCCCCCAGTACCCTCGGAAACAGGCTTGTCCGATTCAGCCTTGACACGCGCAAGCTCGTTTACCCAATCGGTATGCTTCTGCTGAGCTGCAGTTTCGATGATCTGATTAAGAATTACCTTTAAATCGCCTACGACAGGCGTTGTCGCCGTAAGATTTTTTCCGATTTCAGCGGGGTCTATGTCGATATGGATAATTTCCCTGCCCCGGAGCTGCTGAATTGCGGTAACTGCACGGTCGCCTACCCTCGCGCCAAGGAGAATGAACAAATCGCAGTTTGCGACCGCATAATTTGCAGGCTTTACGCCGTGCATACCAAGCATACCGAAATAAAGCCGATGGGACATATCCATACTGCTCAGACCCATCATCGTATTTATAACAGGAATATCACACAGCTCAGCAGCCCGGCGCAGCTCCTCTGTTGCATTTGCCGTAAAAACGCCGCCGCCCGCGCAAATAAGCGGCTTTTCCGCCCGCGCGATAGCCTCGCAAACCCGCTTTATCTGGAGCTTATTTCCCTCCGAACGCGGTTTATAGGATCGTATCTCAATACTTTCGGGGTAGGAAAAATCACATTCCTGCTTCTGAACGTCCATGGGAATATCTATGAGAACAGGTCCCGGTCTGCCCGTACCCGCAATGAAAAACGCTTCCTTAAAAACGCGGCAGATTTCCTCGGGGTTCTTCACGAGGAAGCTATGCTTCACGAACGGCTCTGCCGAACCGGTAATATCCGCTTCCTGAAACACATCGCGCCCTATTTGGTCGGAATTGACCTGACCTGTTATCGCGATCAGCGGAATGCTGTCCATATATGCGGTTGCGATAGCCGTTATGAGATTTGTCGCGCCGGGTCCTGATGTTGCGATGCAAACAGCAGGTTTTCCCGTCATTCGTGCATACCCGCTCGCGCTGTGTCCGCCGTTAGCCTCGTGTCTTACGAGAATATGTTCAATTTCCGAACCGATAAGCGCGTCATAAAACGGGCAGATAGCGGCTCCGGGGTAACCGAAAACGTGCTTTACGCCCTCCGTTTCCAGGCATTTCACCATAGCTGACGCCACCGTCATTCTTTCTGTCAAGCATTTCACCTCAATTCATTTCCTTTTATTATACTACTTTTCCAGCCGCACGTCAATACTTTAACGTGCATTTTTACAGCTGTTCATATTTTAAAATTTACAAACAGTTACCACGGTCTGACTGAGCCGCATATTTCCGAAAGGTTTTCAATATTATTTTCGGTCATATACTTCTCGATTCCTTCTACTATTTTAAGCGGCGCGAACGGGTCGGTGAAAATCGCCGTTCCGACCTGCACAGCCTTTGCGCCCGCCATCATCATTTCGATTGCGTCCTCGGCTGTCGAAATTCCGCCCATTCCCACAACGTCAACGCCTACTGCGTTTGCGACCTGCCAGACCATACGCACTGCTACGGGGAAAATCGCAGGCCCCGAAAATCCGCCCACGTTGTTGTGCAGAACGGGGCGCTTTGTGCGTATATCAATTCTCATTCCAAGCAGCGTATTGATAAGCGAAACGCAGTCTGCGCCCTCCGCTTCAACCGCCTTTGCGATCTCGGTTATGTTGGTAACATTCGGGGTAAGCTTTACCATAATCGGCTTTTTTGTCGCCGCTCTTACCGTTTTAGTGACAGCCGCCGCGCCCTCGCAGGTTGTTCCCCAAGTTGCGCCGCCCTGTTTTACATTAGGGCAGGAAATATTTATTTCCAGCATATCCACGTCGGTGCTGTCCAGCCGCTCCGCTATTTTTCTGTAATCGTCAAGCTCCGCGCCCGCAACATTTGCGATAATAACATTACCGTTCTTTTTAAGTTCGGGAAGATAACGATTCACGAAAACCTCAACGCCGGGGTTCTGCAATCCGACTGAATTGAGCATTCCCGCGGGTGTTTCCGCAATTCTCGGCGGAAGGTTTCCCGCCTTTTCGTTCATAGTAGTGCCCTTACAGGAAATTCCGCCAAGCTTGTTCAGCGGATAAAGCGGCGCGTAATCCTCGCCGAATCCATATGTTCCGGAGGCGGCAATAACGGGGTTTGGGAAGGTAATTCCCGCAACCTTTACAGATAAATCCTTCATTATAAAATTACCTCCTCCGCGTTGAATACAGGTCCGTCCTTACATACCCGAAGCAGCTTTTCCTCGCCGCCGCGATTGATCCAGCAAACGCAGCCAACGCATGCGCCAACGCCGCACGCCATACGTTCTTCAAGTGAAATCTCACAGAAAACGCCGTGTTCCTTCGCAAGCTTCATAACAGCCGCAAGCATAAGCTTCGGTCCGCAGGCGAATACCGCGTCAACGTCGCCCTTAGCAAGTTCCCGACTGAGCGGGTCGGAAACAAGCCCGTGATAACCCACGCTTCCGTCGTCTGTACAAATAAAAGTTTCAATCCCGTTCGCTTCAAATTCCTTTTTCAGGATAACCCTGTCAAAGCTTCTGAAGCCGAGAATTGCCGTTGCTTTTTTATGAGCCTTAGCAGTTTCAAGCATCGGCGGGACTCCTATACCGCCGCCGATAACGATAACCCTCTTGTTTTCGGGCAGCTCACGGACGGTAAAGCCATTACCTAGCGGCGCAATCATATTGATCTCATCACCCTTGTTCAGCTCGGAAAGCTGTTCTGTACCGGCGCCGCGTATCTCGAAAACAATGCGTATCGTTCCCTTTTCACGGTTTACCTCGCAGATCGAAATGGGCCGCCTTAATGTACGGTTAGGAACAAGTATATGGACAAACTGACCGCAAACCGCAATTTCTGCGACATCGGGACAGTATATTTCAAAAGAAAAAATATTCTCTGCAAGCGCCTTTTTTTCGGTTATTTTATAGCTGCTGCACTGAATAGGCATAGTAACAATCCTTTCTCAGTTTTCTATTATTGTTTTCAGCTGCTCGTCGTCGGGCTGCGCCTCGTAAAGCGATTGAAGCCGCGTGTAGGTTAAGAAGATCAGCAGCGCGGCTATTGCTGCGTCCAGGATCAGCTGAATCGGGAACGAAATATCGCGCTGTAAAATCGCGCACATATGCGTATAACAGCCCTCGCCCAGCATAAGCAGGAGCATAAGCCGCACACAGCATATACAGCAGTCGATTATATTACAGTATTTCTTCCCGCTTTTCTCGTTAATATTCAGCTTATGCGGCTTTTTTCTTGGCTTAAACAGCGCGAAAACCGAAAGTCCCAAGACGATAAGCCCGGCAGCTGCCCATATCAGAAGCGGCCGCCATTTCATAAAATCAAGACTGGTTTCGGTGCGGTTTATCGCTTTAAGCTGTTCGATATCCGCAGCCGCGCTGTAAATAATCAGCCCGATATATGCAAGCGCAGCGACAGAAGCGATATCGACAAGAATCTGAATAAGCGGGTATTTTCTTTTAACAGTGTAATCTCCGAGTTTCATAGTTCTCCTGTTCAGCAGTTACGGAAGCACGATTTTTCCGACGTGCGACATTATTTCATCTCTCATACGAACCGCCTCGCGGTAAGCGGCAGCGGCATAATCGCGCTCGTCACAGCCTTCCTTTTTATATGCACACATAATTCCACGTGAGCTGTTTACAATTCCGCCAAGACCGTTTCCGTCGAAAGCACCCGCGATATCCTTTGCGGAAGCACCCTGCGCGCCATAGCCGGGAATAAGGAAGAAGGTTTTCGGAAGCTTTTCACGAAGCTCCTTTATCTGTTCGGGGTATGTAGCTCCCGCAACAATTCCCACGCCCGAATAGCCGTACTTACCCATAAGCGGTTCGCCCCAGCCCTCGCACATATGACCCATCATCTCGTAAACGGGCATACCGTCAATAAGCTTGTCCTGAAGCTCGCCCGATGAAGGATTAGAAGTTTTAGCAAGTACGAAAATGCCCTTGTCATACTTTGCGCAGATATCCACAAGCGGCTTTATTCCGTCAGCTCCGAGGTATCCGTTTACGGTCAGCGCGTCCGCGTCAAACGGTGCGTACTCGTTTTCGCCAACCTTAACCTTGCCCAGGTGCGCGATTGCGTACGCTTCCATTGTTGTTCCGATATCGTTGCGTTTTCCGTCTGTAATTACGTACATTCCCTTTTCGTGCGCGTATTCCTGCGTTTTTCTGAACGCCTTCATACCTGCTGTTCCATACATTTCGTAATACGCAGCCTGCGGCTTTACAGCGGGGACAATGCCGCAAAGCGCGTCAATAAGACCCTTATTGAACTCGTAAATAGCCTTCGCCGCGCCTTTTAAGGTTTCGCCGTGCTTTTCAAAAGCCTTTTCCTTAATATAATTAGGGATAAAATCCAGCTTAGGGTCAAGACCCGCTACGGTCGGGTTCTGCGTTCTTGCAATAGCTTCAATTAACTTATCAAATGACATTTCGGTAATCCTTTCTGTTCTTAATCGTTATCTTCGTATACAACCACGCCGTTTACAAGCGTGTATTTAACCTTACCTTTAAGCTTCATTCCCTTAAAGCAGGTATTCTTCGATTTAGAATGAAGCTTTTCGGGTTCTACGACCCATTCCTTGTTCAGGTCGACGATCGCTATATCCGCCGCGCAGCCTTCTTCAAGCGCACCGCCGTCGATCCCTAAAATTCTGCGCGGATTTTCACACATTGTGCGAACAATTTTCATAAGGCTCATTTTTCCCGTATGGTAAAGTCTTGTGAGCGTTACGGCAAGTGAGGTTTCAAGCCCGACAACACCGTTCGGCGCCTTTTCAAAATCAGCCTTTTCTTCGGGAGCGTGCGGCGCATGGTCGGTTACTATACAATCAATCGTTCCGTCAATAACCGCCTCCGTAATCGCCTCAACATCGTCTGTGCAGCGCAGCGGAGGGTTCATACGGTAATCCGCGTCGCGCTTCAGCAGCTCGTCCTCCGTAAGCGTGAAATAGTGCGGGGCGGTTTCGCAGGTCACCATAATTCCGAAGCGAACCGCAACGCGAAGGAGATTTACGACCTCCTTTGTCGAAACGTGCGCTATATGAATCGGCATTTCAAGGTCGTTTGCGAGCTGTACTTCACGCGCTGTTATAATATTTTCACTTGAACGGCTCATACCTTTTACGCCAAGCTGACGCGAGATTTTACCCGCGTTGATTATTCCGCCGTTGATTATATCGAGATCCTCGCAGTGCGAAATAACGCGAAGTCCTGCGTAGTGCGCTGCGCTCATACCCTCGCCCATTACACGTGCGTTTTTTACGGGTCTTCCGTCGTCAGAAACAGCGACCGCCCCCGCCTTTTTCAGCGCGGCAAAATCGCACAGCTCCTCGCCCTTGAGCCCCTTTGTAATGCAGCCTACGGGATAGACCTTAACCTTTGCGGTTTTTGCCTTTTTAACAATTTCACGAATCGTATCGGGATTATCACAAACGGGAGAGGTATTGGGCATACAAGCCACGGCGGTCACTCCGCCCGCAGCGGCAGCCTCCGAGCCGGTGTAAATGTCCTCCTTATGGGTCTGACCGGGGTCGCGGAAATGAACGTGCATATCGCAAAGTCCCGGCAGTACGGCAAGTCCTGTGCAGTCGATAACCTTATCAACTGGCTCGTCGATGCTGTCAGCGACTCTTTCAATTACATTATCACAGATGAGAATATCCTTAACAGCTTCAATTTTGTTGCGGCTGTCTACCGCCAGACCGTTTTTCAATAATACTTTCATAAGCAGCCCATTCCTTTATACGCATTTTATTACATTTTAATCCATACTTTTATATTATACTATATTTCCGGTTGGTTTTCAATACTTTTTAAAAAAATACGGGTGAATTTTCACCCGTCAGACTGTCGAAAAAGACGAAAAGAGAGAAAAATAGAAATTGGGGACGCCGTCCCCAAACCCCTGCCAAAGGGAATTATTCCCTTTGGAATCCCATTTTTTGCTGCAAATTGCACCGATCTATCAGGTCGATAATCTTGCAAAACGACACTATACTCTCCAAAACAGGTTTTTCAACAAGCTGACGGGTGAATTTTCACCCGTTAGTTTATTATAATCCTTCTTTCCAATCAGCTTCATAACAATTATATAATTATTATTTACAACGCCCGCAGGTACGAAAGCTATTCCAGAAGCATCAGCCACAAAATTCCTACAAAAGCCATACTTTCTTCCTATTCCGGCATTATATGTCAGTTGCCCAATTCATAGGCGCGCGCCGTACAAGCTGTACAAGCGGCATTTACATCGCCGAGAAGGTCGCCGCTGTAAAGTTTATCCAGACCCGCGATTGTCGTTCCGCCGGGAGAGGATACCTGTTTTATCAGCTCGTCAACCGTCATTCCCGATTCGGTCAGCATTTTCGCAGAGCCGACAAGCGTAGCGGAGAAAAGCTGCAAAGCCGCGTCCGCACTTATCCCATTGGCTGCCGCATAATCGAGAAAGCCCTTTGCGAAAAGGTAGATGAAAGCGGGGGAACTGCCGTTTACGCAGATAATTTCCTTCATTTTATCCATTGGCACTTCAACCGCGATTCCGCAGCTTGAAATGATAGATTTTGCAAACTCGAACTCCTCGCTGCTGATTTTCTCGTCGCGCGCCATTGCGCTCGCGCCGGAACCGAGCATCATAGGCGTGTTCGGCATAACCGTAATAACCTTTGCGACAGGTCTGCCGAGCTTTTCACGGATAAACTCAGCCGAGATCCCCGCGCAGATCGAAATAAAAACGTTGTCATCATTTACCGACGGCGCGGCTGCGGCAAGGACATCGGCAAGCAGCTGCGGCTTTACCGCAAGGAGAACGTATTTGCACTTTTCGGCAACTTCTCCCTCGCTTGAACAAGGCGTAACGGGGAGCTTAGAAAGCTTTTCCGTGTTTATGTCATACGCAAGGATCTCAACCCCGCTTCCCTTTTTAACGCCGTTAATGATAGCGGAACCCATATTTCCTGTTCCGATAACGCCTAATCTTTCCATTTTTTACTCCTTATCTATGTGCAGGCTTTGTCTGTGAAAAACGGAAGTGACGGTCGTAGAAAATCTTTACGGGGATTATTACCGCCATCATCATATAAGAACCCAGACAAAACGTTATAACATTTGTAGCGATTCTTGCGCCGAACACCACGCCGAAGCTCTCGCCCGAAATAAAGCCGTAGCTGTACAGGACAAGCGTGTTCAGAGTAAGGTTGCAAAGCGCGCAGACTATAAAACGTGCGGCAACCACGCGGATAACTGTTCGGTAAGTGCGCTCGCTTCTGATATTGTAAAGGACAAGCCCGTAAATCAGCCCCTCCAACCCCGTTATCAGCATAAGCACAGGGATAAAGCCTGCCGTCGGGTTCACGAGGTAACCGATAAGGTCGGTAAGCATACCCGCCATACAGCCTGCAACAGGTCCGAAGAGAATACCCGTCATTGCAAGCGGGAGAAAAGCGAAATTTATTTTCAGGTATTCACCGAAACGGATAGAGCCGAATCCGTCAAGCGCCACTGCCGTCGCAAGAAGAACGCCTATCGTTACAATACAGCGGATATTTTTAAGTTCGCGCGCGGAATTTGTAAAGATACGTAAAAAAGCCATAAGACTTAACCTCCTTTACGCCAATACATAAAATCGGATAAGCTTCTGGCAGCTTACGGTATTTTTATGTACAGCGAGATGCGGGAGCTGCACCGCAAGCGTATAGCTTTTCGTCGCTGCGGCAACTCTCCGTCCGCAGCGCACTTAACGCGCAGCTCTCTACTCTGTATATTTTCATTAAAAACTGATTTCGTGAGCGATTCTATAAAGATCCTCAAGGAATGGCTTCTTCATGCTAAGCGCTTCCTGGATATCAACGTCGATAACCTCGCCATGCTTTAAGCCGACAACTCTGTTGCCAACACCCTTTTCGAGCAGCTCAACTGCATAATAGCCCATCTTGCTTGCTTCAACTCTGTCACGTACAGTCGGGCAGCCGCCGCGCTGAACATGGCCAAGAATTGTCGCGCGACATTCAACGCCAGACTTTTCCTCAAGTTCCTTAGCGATCTGTTCAACATTTCCGATACCCTCGGAAACTACGACGGTAAAATGATTCTTACCCGAAGCCTTTGCCTTTTTAATCTTTTCGGCAATTGCGTCGATATCATACGGAAGTTCGGTTGTTATAACAGCGATTGCGCCGCAAGCGATTCCGGTATTGAGCGCAATATAGCCTGCTCTTCTTCCCATAACCTCGACAACCGAGCAGCGGTCGTGAGATGAACAGGTATCGTTAAGCTTATCGATCATATCGAGCGCAGTATTCATCGCCGTATCGTAGCCGATTGTATATTCAGTCATAGCGATATCGTTATCAATAGTTCCGGGAAGACCGATACAAGGGATTCCTGCTGCTGAAAGGTCAGCCGCACCTCTGAACGAGCCATCGCCGCCGATTACGACAATACCCTCGATACCGTTATCGATACAGCTCTGCTTAGCCTTCTGAACGCCGGCTGCTTCGCGGAATTCCTGACATCTCGCAGTATAAAGAACGGTACCTCCGCGCTGAATAATATCAGAAACGCTTCTTGCGTCAAGAGGCTTGATCTCGCCATGGATAAGGCCGTTATAGCCGTGATAGATACCAACAACCTCGATACCCTTGCTGAGTGCAGCTCTTGCAACCGCGCGGATCGCAGCGTTCATTCCGGGTGCGTCGCCGCCGCTCGTTAATATACCAATCTTCTTCATATTTATTACTCCTTTCGTCCTTGAACGAATGATTTACTTTATAAAGTCACTCCAATATAAATTACCTTATAACATTTTACACAAAATTTGCGAAAACGTCAAGTATATTTTTTAATAAAAAACGTCATTTCATTATAATATTACTTTTTCCACAAATTTTTGCCAGATTTTGGAGGGTTTCTTTTGTTATATTTACCCCTGATATATCATTTATACGCGAAACACGCCTTGTATCGCGGAAGCAGAGCCGAACCTCCTCCGCGCCCTCTTTTCCGCGGAGAACGGCTGCGATTTTCGGTATAAGCGGTGAGGCTTCGGAATCGAGGTTGATATAAACCGTTTTATAAGCCGTCGGGGTGATTTTCTCCGCACTTTCAAGCTTGTTCACAATAAGCTTCGGCTGCTCGTTCCCGCTGTCCGACGATGATACGGAAATCGTACCGCTTATGAGAAGCGGAACATCGCCTTTATTAAGAAGCTCCGATGAAGCGGAGTAAACCTCGTCGAAAACTATACCCTCGGTTTCGCCGCTCATATCCTCAAATGAGGCAAAGCACATAAGCTTTCCCGTTTTAGTCGTATGTTCCTTTTTGGCGGTGAGCATTGCCAGAACGGAAACCTTTTTTCCCTCACGCAGCTCAGCAAGCTCCGAAATCCTCGAAATTCCGTTCAGCCGCATATACTGGTCGAAGCATTCAAGCGGGTGACCTGTCGCATAGAAGCCGAGCGCCTCTTTTTCGAGGTTCATAAGACGGATCGGCGAAAACTCGTCCATTTTCTCAATGTAGATGTTATCACTGTCCGAGTCAGACGCATAATCGAAAAAGCCCATCTGACCGCTCATATTCCGGCTGTGCTTTTCAACGGTAAGCTCGTAAAGCTTTTCGTAGCTTGACAGGAGCTGGCGGCGATTGTGCGGAAGTGAATCGAAAGCGCCTGATTTTATCAGCACCTCGACTACGCGGCGATTAAGCTCCTTACCCGAAAGACGCTCCAGAAAATCGGTAAAATCTGTAAACGATCTTTCGCTCCTCGCTCTCAGAATTTCTGCGGCAAGGCTTCGCCCTACCCCGCGTATTGCGAGAAGTCCGAAACGCACCCCGCCGCCCTCAACGCTGAAATCCGACATACTTTTATTGATATCGGGCGGTAGGAGCTGAACTCCGTGCGCTTTCAGATCGGATATATATTCGAGCAGCTTAGCCGTGTTATCGGGAACGCTTGTCATAAGTCCGACCATATATTCCTTATAATAATGACAGCGCAGATATGCGGTTTGATATGCAAGAAATGCGTAGGCGGCAGCGTGGGATTTATTGAACGCGTAGGTTGCAAATGCAGCCATATCGTCGAAAATTTCGTTCGCTGTCTGTTCGGGAACACCGTTTGCGACAGCTCCGCAGTTCGTATCCGTACCATATACAAACGCGCTGCGTTCCTGCTCCATAACTTCCTTTTTCTTTTTCGCCATTGCCCTGCGTACAAGGTCGGCGCGCCCGTAAGAATACCCGCCGAGCTTGCGGCAAATCTGCATAACCTGCTCCTGATACACGATACAGCCGTAAGTAACGTCGAGAATATCGCGCAGCAGCTCGGTTTTATATACGATTTTCCGAGGATTATTTTTATTTTCAATATATGTCGGAATGGATTGCATCGGTCCGGGGCGGTAGAGGGAAATTGTCGCGATAATATCCTCCAGCCTTGTCGGACGGATTCGCTCCAGCACGCTTTTCATTCCTGCGCTTTCAAACTGAAAAACGCCGCCCGTATCCCCCGCCGAGAGCATTTCGTATGTCGGAACATCATTTTCCGGAATTTTTTCAAGCGAAAAATCGGGGATAAACCTTTGAATAGCCTTTTCGCAGCTATCAACGACTGTAAGGTAACGCAGACCGAGAAAATCCATTTTTAAAAGTCCCAGCCGCTCAAGCGTGCCCATAGGATACTGCGTGACCATAAAGCCGTCGTTTTTTATCAAAGGCACGTATTCCGTAACAGGCTCGCGCGTTATAACAATTCCCGCCGCGTGCATTGAAGCGTGGCGCGGCATTCCCTCCAGCTTCAGTGCATTTTCAATCAGCTTCTGAAGCGTTTCGTCGGAGTCGATAAGCTTGCGCAGTTCAGGAACAGAGGCGATCGCGCCCGAAAGGGTGACGTTCAGCCCGAAAGGGATAAGCTTTGTAACCGCGTCCACCTTTGAAAACGGCAGGTTCATCACCCGCCCGACGTCCTTTACGGCAGCCTTTGCCGCAAGAGTTCCGAAGGTGATAATCTGTGCAACGTGGTCGCCGCCGTACCTGCGCGCAACATAGTCGATTACCTCCTGTCGGCGAAGGTAGCAGAAATCCACGTCGAAATCGGGCATACTGACGCGTTCGGGGTTCAGAAAACGCTCGAAAAGCAGATTGTACCGCAGCGGCTCTATCGACGTGATTCCAAGTGCGTAGGCGCAGACGCTCCCTACTCCCGAACCTCGTCCGGGACCGACAGGAATGTTCTTTGAGCGTGCATATCCGATAAAATCAGCAACAATAAGAAAATAGTCTACATAACCCATTTTCGCTATAACGTCGATCTCATACTCCGCGCGCGTTTTTACCTTTTCGGGAAGCGGCGAACCGTAGCGTTTTTTCAGGCCATCGTAAACTGCTCCGACAAAATATTTTACGTTATCATCAACGCCGTCAATATGAAAATACGGGAGCTTTGTAACGCCGAATTCAAGCGTTACATTGCACATTTCGGCGATTTTTGCGGTATTTTCGACAGCCTCGGCGGGAAAAAGTCTTAACATTTCGTCCGCCGACTTAATGTAGAATTCGTCTGTGGGAAAGCTGAGGGAATCGGGGTCGGAGAGTTTTTTTCCCGTTGAAATACAGGTGAGGATACGCTGCATATCACTGTCCTCTCGGTTGATATAATGCGCGTCATTGGTCGCGGCAAGAGGTATTCCTGTTTCATCGGAAAGGCGGTAGAGGAGCGGGAGAATGCGCTGCTGTTCAGGTATCCCGTGATTCTGAACCTCAATATAATAATTTCCCGCGCCGAAAATGTCGTTATATTCGAGCGCACATTTTTTTGCCGCTTCGTAATCGCCATTCAAAAGCAGCCGCGGAATTTCACCCGCAAGACAGGCTGACAGGCAGATAAGCCCGCCCGAATAGCGTTTCAGCAGTTCTCTGTCGCAACGCGGGCGGTTGTAAAAGCCCTCGATGTGGGCGGCTGAAACAAGCTTTACAAGATTACGGTAGCCCTCGTTCGTGCGGCAGAGCAGTATGAGATGATACGGCTGTGTATCAAGCCGCGAATCCTTGTCAAAACGCGTTCTCGGAGCAACATAAACCTCGCAGCCGATTATCGGCTTTATGCCGTTTGCAATACACTCGTTATAGAAATCAACACAGCCGTACATAACGCCGTGGTCGGTTATTGCTGCTGCCGTCTGACCCAGCTCCTTTACACGCGAAACAAGCCTCTTAATACGGCAGGCACCGTCCAAGAGGCTGTATTCGGTATGAACGTGGAGATGAACAAAATCCATAAAACCACCCTTACTTTTTTTCACGGAGCTGCTCGGCGAAACGGTGCAGCCGTTCAAGCCGATGGTTTATCCCGCTTCGGCTTATCGGCGGGTCGAGAAGCGTTCCAAGCTCCTTAAGCGACATATCAGGATTTTCAAGACGTATCGCGGCAAGCTCGCGCAGCTCATCGGGCAGCTTATCCCAGCTCCTTTACACGCGAAACAAGCCTCTTAATACGGCAGGCACCGTCCAAGAGGCTGTATTCGGTATGAACGTGGAGATGAACAAAATCCATAAAACCACCCTTACTTTTTTTCACGGAGCTGCTCGGCGAAACGGTGCAGCCGTTCAAGCCGATGGTTTATCCCGCTTCGGCTTATCGGCGGGTCGAGAAGCGTTCCAAGCTCCTTAAGCGACATATCAGGATTTTCAAGACGTATCGCGGCAAGCTCGCGCAGCTCATCGGGCAGCTTATCCAGACCGCACGTTTCGCGGATATATTCTATATCCGCGCGCTGTCTTGCGGAAGCGTCCGCAACCTTTCCAAGATTCGCAGCTTCACAGTTCACGATGCGGTTTACGCCGCTTCGCACGCCCTTATAAATCTTTACGTTCATTATCTCCATTGCGTTCTGCATTGCGCCTATAAAGGTAAGCAGATCCGCAATATTCTCGCTGTCCTTCGTGTAAAGATACGGCGCGCCGCGGCGCGACGAGCGGTTTATTTTCATGCCCTGCTCATTTACCGCCTGTCCGAGGTTCAGACATTTTTCAGCGCTACCGAGTGACAATTCAAGGTGATACCCAGCTTTAAGAAGGCTCACCCGCCCGCAGGAAATGAAAACCCCGCGCAGAAAAATTCCCGTGCTGACATCATCGCCGCCGACAATGCCCCTATTTATTTCATTTCCCGAAAATTCGGTCGGGATACTATTTTGGTCAAATATATAGACGTAATTCGCCCCGCTGCGTTTTTTTTCGACTTTTCCATCAAAAAGCGTTTCGATACAAGCGCAGACTGCCGCATTTTTTGTGCGCAGGGTAAGGCTTTGTGGATTAAGCCCGTATATCATACCATATTTAATGAGCCTCGCGGCGGAGGCAGGTAAAACCGAGCCGCAAAGTTCATTCTTGATTTCATCTGTAAACGACATAGCTTTTTTACTTTCCGCAGTCACGGTGTAGGATACGAACGGTGTATTTTTTCTCTTTGAGATGATCAAACATATTTTCCGCAAAAGTCACGCTTCTGTGCTTTCCGCCTGTACAGCCAAAAGCGATCACGAGCTGACTTTTCCCCTCTGCGATATACTGTGGAACAAGAAAATCCATAAGGTCGAACAGCTTCGTCTGTAAGGTCTGAGCTGTTTCGTGCTTCATTACGAAATCGCGCACCTCTTTATCCATTCCCGTTTTATGCTTAAGTTCGGGAATGTAAAACGGGTTAGGCATACAGCGAACGTCGAACACCAGATCCGCTTCGTCGGGCACTCCGTACTTGAAGCCGAATGAAATACAGCTTATGACCATACTATCGCTTACATTTTCAAGGAAGATATTGAGAACGCTTTCTTTAAGCTTAGCAGTGGACATAAGGCTTGTATCTATGTAGTAATCGCAGTGCTCGCGGATAGGCATAAGAATATCGAACTCCGCCGCGATAGCCTTGTCGATATCGCCGTTTGCAATGTCATAAAGCGGGTGCTTGCGGCGCGTTTCCTTATATCTGCGTTTTATAACGTCGTGGTCGGCATAAATAAACAGAACCTTTATGTCAAGTCCCATTCCGCGCATCATTTCAACATTGTCCCAAAGCCTTAAAAACAGCTCTCCGCCACGGATATCGGTTACTATCGCAACCTTTTCTATCGAACCGTTTTCCTTACAGATATCCGCAAATTCGGGAATAAGCTGCGGGGGCATATTATCAATACAGAAAAAGCCGATATCCTCAAGCGCCTTTACAACACAGGATTTTCCCGAACCCGACACGCCCGTTACGATTATAAACTCCATTCTCTTCCTCTTTCCTACTCCAGAATCTGCACTTCACATTCGAGCATAATACCCGAATCGGCGTAAACCTTTTCCTTTACGGCGTTTATAACGCCCATAACGTCCGCAAAAGACGCGTTTTCTTTATTTACAACGAAGCCGCTGTGCTTTTCACTTACCTGTGCGCCGCCGCAGGTGAATCCTTTAAGCCCGCCCGCTTCGATAAGACGTGCGGCGAAATCGCCAGCGGGGCGCTTGAAGGTGCTTCCCGCGCTTGGATATTCCAACGGCTGATTTGCTTTGCGCTTACTCATAAGCTCGTTCATTCTTTCGGAAATTGCTGCCTTGTCGCCCTTTTTCAGCTTCAGCGCAACACGCAGGATCACGCAGCTTCGGTTTGTAAAAAGGCTGTGGCGATACGACAGATCAAGCTCGCCTGCGCTAAGCCGTTGTACAGCTCCGTTTTCATCGAGAAATTCGCAGTATTCCACAACGTCCTTCATCTCGCCGCCGTAAGCTCCTGCGTTCATATAAAGCGCACCGCCTATCGTTCCGGGGATACCATAGGCAAATTCAAGCCCTGTAAGCGAATTATCCCTCGCTGCGGCGCAGATTTTGTGCAGCCCTGCGCCTGCTTCGCAAATAATCTGTTCGCCGCTCACGGTTATTTTTGAAAAACTATCCGAAATAACGATTACGACTCCGCGCAGACCGTTGTCGCTTATCAGCACGTTACTTCCGCGGCCGAGCAGATAATACGGGATTTTCTTTTCCCTGCACAAGCCAACCGCCTGTGAAATACATTCCGCGCTGTTCGGCTTTATAAGCAGGTCGGCAGCCCCGCCGATATGGAACGAGGTATATTTTTTCAGCGGCTCGTCACGGTAAAGCTCCGCGCCGCAGCTGTGTGCAAGCTGTTCAAAAGCGGAATAATCCAAAACGTTCCCCCCTACGGAAAAGCATTACTTTAAAGTATATAAATATGCAGCGCCGATTATTCCCGCGTCATTTCCGAGCTTTGCAATGCCGAGCTTAGTCGAACGCCGTGGGTCGATGCAGTAGCTTTCGCGCTTAATATACTCGTCAAGCGGCTTTGTGAGGTTTTCGCCCTCCTTGCAGATGCCGCCTCCGATAAGAAGGATCTCAGGCTGGAAGGTATTTACGATATTGACAAGCCCGCAGCCAAGGTAATTTATGTACATATTCACAACATCAATTGCCGCTTTATCACCCGCGCGCATTCCGTCAAACGCGGTCTTTCCGTCAACCTGTTCGATAGAACCTGCAAGCTCCCACATTTTTGAATCGCGGTTCGCTTCCATAGCTTCCTTTGTCATATTGATAAGGGCGGTTGCCGAGGAATAAGCCTCGAAGCAGCCCTTTCTGCCGCAGCCGCACTGACGTCCGTTGTACTCGATAACGGTGTGACCAAGCTCGCCGCCGCAGAAATTAAAGCCGGTATAGATTTTTCCGTCGATGATTATTCCGCCGCCGACGCCTGTGCCGAGCGTTACTACAACAACGTTATTATAACCCTTTCCCGCGCCGTTTACAACCTCGCCGAATGCAGCGGCATTAGCGTCGTTTTCAACGAACACTTGTGTGCCGAGCTTTTCTCCGAGAACCTTTCCAAGCTCAAAATTGTTAAAACCAAGGTTACAGGAATAAAGCACCACGCCTGTGTTGCGGTTTGCAACTCCGGGTGTGCCGATACCTACGCTGTTCACATCGGAAACGTCAATTCCCGCGTCTGCGCAGGCAAGCTTTACGCCCTCGACAATGCTCTCCGCGATTTCCTCGGACGGACGGGGAAGATTTGTCTTTATATTTGATTTTCCGACAATGTTATAATCACCGTCAACAACGCCGACCTTTATATTTGTTCCGCCTAAATCAATGCCTATATTATACATTTATTATTCTCCTTTTCTTATGCGCTCAGCGCGTTTTTTCAGATATTCGTCAACACGCTCCTCGGAAGCGTTCAGAACAAGATCCCCCGGGAAACCGACCTGTGCAAGCAGGCTTTCCGCTTTTTCAAATGTACCGATCGCCGTATAAAAATGAGCGTCTGAATTTACGATTACGTTTGTACCATATTTTCCGCAGGCTTCAAGCATAAGCCTGTAACGTCCCTCTGCCCGACCATCTCTCAGCAGACGTGAAACGTTTATTTCCATAAGCCTTCCCTTTCGCGCACATTCCGCACACACCTCATCGAAATCGTAATCAAAACGCGGGTCGTCTGTGTGGCAAAGCACGTCAACGTGCGGATTATTCAGCACGGCGATATACGCGGCTGTATGCGCCGATTTTGTTGTAGGCTCAATAACGCAGTCGTGCATTGAAGCGTTCACCCATTGCAGGCAGTCATAAAGGTAATCCTCGTAAATATCAAGCTCGCCCTTTTCATTTTTTATGTCAGCTTCGATTCCGCGGATTATCTTCACGTCGAAAAGCTCGTCGGGAATGATCCGCATATTGTAGAAGTGCCATATATGCGGCGCGTCAGGCATATCTAAGCTATGATCGGTCATTGCCAGACGTGTTATACCGTGTTCGGAAGCCCAGCGCGCATTCTCGGTAATAGTGCTGAAAGCATGGGTTGAAGCACAGGTGTGAGTGTGCATATCAGCAAAAAATTTCATTCAAAAACTCCCTTTCTACGCGCTTACACATCGTATTTTGTGACAGTATCAGCGCCCTCCATGTTGAGTCCGAGGTTGTCGAGAAGATCCTGAGCAGCATTGTAGCCCATCTTCTTCTGTCTGTTGTTCATTGCCGCTACCTCAAGAATAACCGCAAGGTTACGTCCGGGCTTTACGGGGATTGTAAGATACGGAACCTTTACGCCAAGGATCGACATATAGTGGTTGTCCATACCCATTCTGTCGTACACCTTTTCGGGATTCCAGGGTTCAAGCTCTACCACCATATCAATTTTTTCGGTAACCTTTACCGCGCCCATACCGAACAGCTGACGGACATTGATAATACCGATGCCGCGAAGCTCAAGGAAGTGGCGGATATTATCGGGTGAGCTGCCGATAAGCGTAATGTTGGAGGTCTTACGGATTTCAACCGCGTCATCGGCTACAAGGCGGTGTCCGCGCTTTACAAGCTCGATTGCGGTTTCGCTCTTACCAACGCCGCTGTCGCCGAGGATAAGAACACCCTCGCCGTAGATTTCGATAAGAACGCCATGGCGGGTAATACGCGGAGCAAGATTAAGATTGAGGAATGCGATAAGCTTCGCCATAAACGACGAGGTGCTTTCCTTACTTCTCAGAATTGTAACGCCGTATTTTTCTCCCAGCTCGACGATTTCAGGGAAAAGCGGCAGATCTCTTGTTATAACAAGCGCCGGCGGCTTCTGAGCAAGGAGAGTGTCAAAAGCGGCTCTTCTCTCGTCCTCACAGCGATGCTCCATAAAAGCGCATTCGGACTTTCCTATAATCTGAATACGGCTGTTATCGAAGTACTCGTAAAATCCTCCGAGCTGTAAGCCGGGGCGGTTCACGTCACAGCTGTAAATATAGATATTCTCAGGGCTGCCGGGGCAGAAAAGAACCTCCAGCTCATACTCCTTGATTATTCTGTCCAATGAAACGGAAAATTCCTGCGGCATATTTTTAATTCCTTTCAGTTTTATTTTCGGCTTGCCGTTCGGCACAGCCCATCTTGTTTATTATACAATAGTATTGCCTTTTTTTCAAGAGTTTTTACAGATTATTTACATTTCGCCAAGCATTTTCAGCAGCTCGGCTCTGCGCTGTTCGGTAGCTTCGCGGTCAGTTGAATAATACCCGCCGTCAAGTTTAAGCACCTCTCCCTCTCTGCTATTCGCCGAAACAAGCTCACGCTTAACATTCATTATTTTACAGCCGTCCTCGCCGCTGTACTCCAAAACGGCGAAATCGCCCTCGAACCTGTCCAGAACTATCATAAAGTCCCCTTTTCCGTGGTAACGGCAAGCTGTACGCCGTCGCTCACAAATACTATATTTCCGCTTTGGTCGGTACGCAAGACCTCGATTCCGAGCATTTCAAGCATTTCCAGTGTTTCATCGTGCGGGTGACCGTAATCATTCGGCGCAGCAACGCTAATTACCGCATATCGTGGATCGACAGTCTGCAAAAAGACTTTAAGGCTGGAGGTTCGGCTTCCGTGATGTCCGACTTTCAGCACGTCCGCTGAAATATCGGCACCGCTGTCGAGAATATCACGCTCCGCCTTCTTCTCAATGTCGCCCGTAAACAAGAACGAGTTTTCACCGTGCCGCAAGACTGCCGCAATCGAATAATTGTTAAGATCGTCGTAATCCTTAACAGGTGCGACAATTTCAAGCGTACATTCGTCTGTCAGGCTGTACACCTTACCGACCTGCGCATATTCAAGATCTGCGCCGCAGTTTTTCACCGACTTCAACAGCTTTTCATACGAGGCTGTCGTCGGAATCATATCTGAGGTCAGCTTTGGCATCACCACAACGTCCGCGCCGAAAGTATCAAGCACGCTGTTCATCGAGCCGATATGGTCAGAATGCGGGTGAGACGCTATAACCATATCCAGCCGCTCAACTCCTAAATCTTCAAGATACGCAATAACGTCCTCAGCTGCGGTATACTCGCCGCTGTCGATAAGTGTGAACGTGTCGCCCGCGGAAATAAGCGCGCAGTCGCCTTGTCCCACGTCGATGAAATGCACCGAAATATTGTCGCCTGAAACAGTAACCGGCTTTTTCTGTTCATTTTCGGTCATTCCCGCGGTATCGTAAATCTCGCTCCACGATGGTATAAAATCAAGGTGGAAAAGCGAATCGTTCAGATAAATTATTATTGCAAGCGCCGCCAGCACAGCTATCACAGAAACGGTCGCTTTTTTACCCGCGCCTGCTCTTTTTCTGCGGGGCTTCCCGCTTACGGACGTTCCCGCGCTTTTGGCTATTTCCCGCAGAACGGAGGCTGCCATCTGATTTTTTCTGTTTGTTCTTTTCATTTTTCGACCTTTCGTTCGCATATTCGGACGGTGTTACAAGGCAGTCCTGTCCATAACCGATAAGCTCGCGCCGCTTCGTCATATTGAGAGCCTTTATAACAAGCTCCTTATTTTCCTTTTTATAATATTGTAAAAGTGCGCGCTGGAGATGTTTTTCTTCGGGCTTTCGCGGAACATACATCGGTTCCAGCGTGTACGGGTCAAGCCCCGTATAGAACATTGCGGTTGAAATCGTACCCGGAGTGGGGTAAAAATCCTGAACCTGTTCGGGGCGGATATTGTGCTTTTTAAGAAATACCGCCAGATCCACCGCGTCATTTAATGTACAGCCGGGGTGGGACGACATAAGATACGGGACAAGATACTGCTCCTTACCAATGCTTTTGGTCAGCTGATAGAATTTTTTCTCAAAGCGCTCGTAGGTTTCGATGTGCGGCTTTCCCATATAATCGAGAACACGATTGCTCGCGTGTTCGGGCGCAACCTTTAACTGTCCGCTGACGTGATGCTCTATAAGCTCCTTCATAAAGGCGTCGTTTTCGTCCTCAATTAAATAGTCGTAGCGTATTCCCGAACGAATAAAGACCTTTTTAACATTCTTTATGCTGCGTATTTTCCGCAGCAAATTCAGATATTCCGTATGGTCGACCTTAAGATTTTTACACGGCTGCGGAGCAAGGCACTTTCTGCCCTTGCAAAGCCCGTGTTCAAGCTGCTTATCACAGGAAGGTGCGCGGAAATTCGCCGTAGGACCGCCAACGTCATGGATATAGCCCTTAAAATTCGGATTCTGAGCAAGTTCGCGCGCTTCTTCGAGAACCGACTCCTCGCTTCTTGTCTGTATCCTGCGCCCCTGATGGAGCGCGATTGAACAGAAATTACAGAAACCGTAGCAGCCGCGGTTGTGCGTAATCGAAAATTCGACTTCTTTTATAGACGGAACACCGCCGACCTTTTCGTACATCGGGTGGTACGTCCGCATATACGGCAGCTCGTAGGCGCGGTCAAATTCCGACTGCGTAAGGCTTCGCTGAGGCGGGTTCTGGACGAGCATTTTATTCCCGTGCCGCTGAACGATTGTTCTTCCGTACACCTCGTCCTGCTCATCGTACTGCTTCCGGCAGGATTTCGCGTAGGCTTTTTTATTTTCACTCACCACCTCGAAGCTGTCGCACTGAACAGCGCCGAGGGGGGTATTGACCGGCTCAGTGAGATAGCACGTTCCGCGAATATCGGTCATATCGCGGAGCCTGTCGCCAGCCTTGTAACGATTACATATTTCAGTTATCGTAAGCTCTCCCATGCCGTACATAAGCAGATCCGCACCGCTGTCGATAAGGACGGACGGCATAACCTTGTCCGCCCAGTAATCGTAGTGTGCAAAACGGCGCAGGGAAGCCTCCAGACCTCCGACAGCTATATCTGTTTCGGGAAAAAGGCGGCGCAGGGTCTTGCTATAAACCGTAAGCGCACGATCGGGACGTCTGCCGCCCCTTCCGCCTGCACTGTAAGCGTCGTCATAGCGTTTTTTCAGCGCAACGGTGTAATTCGATACCATACTGTCGATATTTCCGCCCGTTACAAGAAAGGCGAACCGCGGCTTTCCAAGTTCGGTAAAATCCGCGTCCGAAACGGGCTGCGCTATCATTCCCACCGAAAAACCCAAGCTTTCCACCATACGTGAAATTATAGCGATTCCGAACGAGGGGTGGTCAACATAGGCGTCGCCCGTGATACATATAAAGTCGAGCTGCTCTAAACCGAGCTGCTCCATATCTTTTTTACAAACGGGTAAAAAAGGCATAAATCGTTCTCCTAATCAAGCTTATTCATTTTTCGTTCATACCATTCCTGCTTCGTCATAATAACCTGACGTGGCTTTGCGCCCTCATAGCCGCCGACAACACCGAGCTGCTCCATCGTATCAATCAGCCGCGCTGCTCGTCCGTAGCCGAGCTTCAGCTTACGCTGGAGGAAGGAGGTGCTGGCTTGTCCTGCTTCGATTACCGCTTCGATTGCTTCATCAAGCTTTTCGTCGCTGACGTTTATATCGCCGCCCTCGTCCTCGTCAGACTTGCCCTTACTAGCCTTCTGAGCGGCAATCTCTGCCTGTTTTTCGATTTCGTCGATTACCGACTGGTCATAATCAAGAATGAACGAATTTTTGATGAAATCGACAACACGTTCAACTTCCTTATCGGAAACCCAGCAGCCCTGAACACGCATAGGCTTTGGCATACCGACAGGGAAATACAGCATATCGCCCTTACCGAGGAGCTTCTCCGCGCCCGCACTGTCAATAATGGTACGGCTGTCAACCTGAGAAGCGACCTTCAAGGCGATTCGGCTAGGGATATTCGCCTTGATAACGCCGGTTACAACGTTTACAGACGGACGCTGGGTTGCGATTACGAGATGCATTCCCGCTGCACGCGCCATCTGAGCAAGACGACATATGCTGTCCTCGACCTCTCCCGGAGAAGCCATCATCAAATCGGCAAGCTCGTCGATAAAAATGACAACCTGCGGGATAACCTGCAAATCGTCGCGGGTTTTCGCAAGAGCGTTATATCCGGCAATATCGCGGACGTTGTTGTCCGAGAAAAGCTTATAACGGCTAAGCATTTCCGTAACCGCCCATGCAAGTGCGCCCGAAGCCTTTTTCGGGTCGGTGACAACGGGGATAAGCAGGTGCGGAATGCCGTTATAAATCATAAACTCTACCGCCTTCGGGTCAATCATCAGCAGACGCACTTCTTCGGGAGTTGAACGGAAAAGTATACTCATTATAATTGAATTTACGCAGACGGATTTACCGGAACCCGTCGTACCTGCAATAAGAATATGCGGCATTTTCGCTATATCCGCGATCACGACATCGCCCGAAATGCTCTTACCGAGAACCGCGCCGAGCTTGCTCTTCGTTTCAGCAAACGCTGCGCTCTCTACCATTTCCCTGAACGGAACGGAATCTACCTTTTTATTCGGCACTTCAATTCCGACCGCAGCCTTATTCGGGATGGGCGCTTCGATACGAACTCCCGCTGTCGCAAGATTAAGCGCGATGTCGTCAACAAGTCCGGTAATTTTAGAGATTTTTACGCCCATAGCCGGCTGAAGCTCATAGCGCGTTACGGAAGGTCCGCGCGCCGCCTCAAGGAACTTCGTTTCAACTCCGAAGCTTTTCAGTGTATTTACAAGCTTTTCGGCATTGTACCTGATTTCGGTATTTATATCCTCGTCGGAACGCTCGTGTACAATGTCGTTAAGCAGCTCGCTCGGCGGCACTTTATACTGCTCGGCATTTGCGACAATATCCTCGAAACGCTGCTGTCCATTCTCATCGGGACGGATAACCGTCGCGAGAACTTTTTCTGCGTTTTCCTCAGCCTTTTTCTCGTTTTCCTGCTGCTCACGGCTGAAATCCTGGATCGCCTCGACAATTTTATCGCCCTCGTCTACGTCGAACGGGAACTCCTCATCATTGAGCGCGGACTGCTCCTGTACTTCCGGAGCGGCTGGCTCGTTTACAAGGCTGGGTCTGTGTGCAATTTCGATTGCGGGCTTAACGGGCTGGACCTCCTCGGAATCATCAGCGAAGAACGGACCGTCGGGGCTGTACGGCGCGGCTTCCTGCGGATTTTCCTCTATTTTTACAGTTTCAAAGGTTTCCTGAACAGGAACAGGCTCTTTTTTCTCGGTTGAAGCTGTTTTCCCGCTAAGAAAGGCGTTCAGATCCTTACGGAACTCCTCGCTCTCCTTTTTCTGCTGTTCAACGTGGTTTTCCTTTTCAGCCTGTTTAGCCGCCGCCTCGCGCTTATCCTCCTCGGTGACCTCCTGCTGCGCCTTGGTTGTGACATTTTCAATTGACGCGAACCGCCGTGCGCGGGCTTCCTCTTCGGAAAGCTGACGTGCCTGCCGCTCGCTTCTGCGCTGTTCTCTTTCAGCTGCGCGAAGCTGCTGTTTTTCCGCTTCAAGCGCACGGTACTCCTGCTGGATATACGCGCTCTCCTCGCGGTGCTGCTCGTGCTTTTCCTTTGCGTAGCGCCCAGCCTTACGGAATGGCTTCGTGACAGCCGCAAGAAAATCCACAAGCGTAAGATTCGTCAGCAGCATAACTATTACAAATGCAATAAGGATAAGAATAATGATAGCTCCCGCCTGTCCGAAAAGCAAAAGCGGAGCACCTAAAATAATACCGAACACACCGCCGCCCGAAAGACTTACTCCCCGCCCGTATACGTAGGAAATAACCTCGGAAAGGGTTGCCTCCTCCGCTTTGGGATCGCCGATTGAGCCTACGAAAACAACCTGCGCCGCCGCGCACAGCAGCAATATTATAAGCAGGAACTGTAAAACGCTTCGGGCGATCGTTGCCTTAGTTCGGGAGGCGGAAATCATTATCGCTATGTACATCAGAACAGGACCCGTGAGAATTGCCGCAAGTCCGAACAAGCCATACAGGAAGCAATGAATCGAATCCCACGCGGAAAGCTCCTCGCCCTCGGTTTTCCCGAAAAGCGTGAGCGCCGTAACAAGTATACCGAAAGCGAAAAGAACCACAGAGATTATATGCCTGCGCTGTGCGTCCTGCTTCATAAGCTCCGCTTTACGCTTATCTGCGGCGGATTTTCCCGCAGCCGTTTTCTTTTTTGTTTCTGCCATTTTGAACCTTCCCCTTGCTTACGAAATATGGAAATGCACACCGCTTGCCGCTTCAAAAATCCCCCAGCCTACGCAGAGCAGACCGAGAACAAGCGTGTATATGCCGAAAATCTTGAATTTATCATGCTTGATTATGAGCTTAACGAGCTTTATCGAAAGGAAGCCGACGATTCCGGCTGTCAAAAAGCCGATAAGGAGCGGAACTATATCAATTTCCGCGCCTGACGAAACAACATCGCCTATTTCAAGAACACTTCCGCCGAGAATTGCGGGGATACCTAAGATAAATGAATATGTAACGGCAGTTTCGCGGGTAAGTCCGCAGAAAAGACCCGCCGTGGTCGTGCTGCCCGAACGTGAAACTCCGGGAAAAAGCGCTGCACACTGGAAAAGACCGACTGTCAACGCATCCTTAACCGTCATATCCTTGCCCGTTTTATAGCCCTTTACGCAGGCGTCCGAGAGGAAAAGAAGAATTGCCGTAAACACAAAGGCGCAGCCCTCGAAGATTATATCGCCGTCGCCTTCGACAGACGTGAATAAGTCCTTGACAAAATACGCTGGAACAAGCAGCAGCGTAGCGAAAACTACCATAAACATCATACGGCGGTTGTCGTTCATACCTGTCCACGAGAATTTACCTGTAAAAATGTCACGAAACGTAAGAAAAAATTCCTTTATCATTCCCCAGATGGTATCCCAGAATGCGAAAAAAACCGCCGCAAGCGTGCCTAAATGCAGCACAATCGAAATCAGCAGGCTTTCTTCGCCGATATTCATAAAATGCTGTACAACCGAAAGATGACCCGAACTTGAAACAGGTAGAAATTCGGTGAGTCCCTGAATGATACCCTGAATAATGATAAAAATGTAATCCATAAAATTTCCTTTCCAATATGTAAGCGGGATCATTTCCCGCTGAAATATGACGATGGTGAATAGCGGCTCTTAAGATACATAAACGGGTCGGTAGATATGAGCCGACGGACTGTTTTTACGCCGTCCTGCTCGACATACTCAACGATACCGCCCTTTACGGAGCAGAAACCTGTTTTGGACAGCTCGCCTGTACAAAATATGTCGTCGGGGCTGATAATAGAATACAGAATCATTTTTTCCGACCCTTCCCCGATTTTTCTTTTTGTTCAGTTTTTTCTCCGCCGTTCTGTTCGATAAGCTCGTAAAGGGCGGAAACGGCTTCGGAAAGTCCGCCAAGCTCATCTATAAGACCAAGTTTAACAGCTGTTTCGCCGTCAACGACAGAGCCTACATCCATAACAAGCTCGTCCTTTTTCATCATAAGCTCGCGGAACTTTCCCGCGCTTATTTTACTGTTTCGGGTAACAAAGCCCGTGATACGATCCTGCATACGCTCAAAGTATGACAGCGTTTGCGGAACGCCGAGAACAAGACCTGTCATTCGGACGGGGTGAACCGTCATAGTTGCCGAGGGAACTATGAAGCTTTTTTTAGCGCTTACCGCAAGCGGCACACCGATTGAATGACCGCCGCCGACAACGATAGAAACGGTCGGCTTATCCATACCCGCTATAAGCTCCGCGATAGCAAGACCTGCCTCGACATCGCCGCCGACTGTGTTCAGAATTATCAAAAGCCCCTCGATATCCCTGTCCTGCTCGATTGCGACAAGGGCGGGGATAATATGCTCATACTTTGTGGTTTTATTCTGTGGGGGGAGAATGTAATGACCCTCGATCTGACCGATTACCGTAAGGCAATGTATAAGGTGTTTAGCGTTTGGCGTTGAAACGATACCTGTGTCGATAATCTGCTGATTCTGTTCATTTTCAGCAACTTCCTCGGTTTCAGCGGTTTCTTCGTTATTTTTGAACATTCTGCTTATCCTTTCATCAATATCAGTATGGAGAACGGTTCTCCCTGATATTATCCGAAAAAAGCGCTGAATTATTCGCCACATTTCATTATAGCACTTTTTTCACGAAAAGGCAAGTATTTATTCTCTTTCACAATCAGACTATTGATACGCAGACGAATGTATAAAAAAAATGATTGAGCTCTGTTAAGATCTGATTTACAGCAAACAAAACAGAAAAATCTCAATCATTTAAATATAAGTCAATTTATGCGGCAATGCCTTATGCCATTCACCTATACAACGAACACTTCCATTCCTCGGCGTCATCGTAACTTATTTTAAGAACATCAGCAACAGCCTTTAACAGATTTTCACTGCTCTCTCTGATATCTATAAACGCCTCCGGCGCGGGAACATCGTCCGGAATTTCTTCCTTATCTCCATATCGAATAATTATATATGGCACATTCCTGAACTCTTTCCGGTGTTTTAAAGCGGTAATAAATTTCTCCGTCTGCTCTGTCACGGATTCATCATCTTCCTCGGCTTCGGGTTCATTTTCCAACTCAGGCTCCGGCTTCTCAAATTCCTCTTCCACCAAGAACAGAACAGGTTCAATCAAGGTATACGGAAAAGAGCGTATTGATTCTAAAGACTGCTTCATATACACAACGCGGTACGGCGTTTCCGGGGTAACATACGGCTCAAACGTGTCCTGACAAAACACAGCTGTTGCATTATCTGCCGCGAAAACCACAATAGATGGTATCAACCCCTCGTTCGTTAATATATATCCACCGAAAGGCTTCATTCTTACTCCTTTATTATAAGATCGCACGGCTTCGGCTCATAATTTACCGTTGTAAAATCGCCGACAGAGGTAATACCCTGAACCAGCCAGTCAACGTCGCTTATTCCCGACGACTGCATCTGCTGACCCTTTTTCACCATTACACTTCCGTCCCGATTCTTAATTTCGCCTGTAAAAACATAAGCCTTTCCGCTCTTTATATAATCATAAAGGCGGGTAGCTATGGTTTCCGTTCCCTCGGCGCAGTTTTCCGAAATCTGAACAAGCCGTGCCGTTCCTGCGGCAATTCCGCCCGAATGGACAGACGAAACAAAAACGTCCGCTTTAATTGAACGCACGGTATCAATGATAAAGGTTGAGGGATTGAAGAAAAAGCCTGTAAGGTAATTTTCCGGAACAAGCTCAGGCAGGTCGCAGGCGTTCGCGATAACCTTAACGCCCTTTGAAGCTGCATATTCGGGAGCATAGTCGTTTTCAGTATAGCACATAATAACATCGCTGCCCTGTGAAATAAGGTCGTCTATTGCCGCTTCGATTTTATCGGTATTATCCGACCACACCCAGTTCAGCCGCACATCTGTCTGCGTTCCCCATATTTCCTTTGCGCCGAGAACGTAGCTGTCGATAACGGCATAAACATTATAGCTGCCCGGATCCGCAACAACTCCGAGAACATTTGTACTCGTATTATATGCGCCTGCAATTCCGCAGACGTTAGCGGTCTGATACAATTCGCCGCAAAGTCCCGAAAGGTTAGAAGCGCTGGTCTTTCCGCCGAAGCTTATGAAGTATGTATCCTTTGCTGCATTCGCCTCTTTTTCAATTGACGAGGCAAAACGGGGGCTGCACGACACTATTATATCACAGTCGTTTTCACGAAGCTCGTATACAGCGGCAGGAATATCCGAAACCAGCACGTTTTCGATATAACAGGTTTCCACGGTGAGCGTACGTTTGAGCTGCGCGCGTGCATTTTCAAATATTTTTGCGGTTGAGCCGTTTTCAACGGCGCCATTATAAAGGAACCCGACGCGCCACACCTTTTCTTCCTCAGGTTCTTCGGGAACGGGATTGCCATTTTCGTCCGTGATGACATTTCCGCTTTCGTCGGTAGCTGCGGGTACGGTGGTTTCCGCGGAACTTTCCGCCGGTTCTCCGCTGTTACAACCTGAACAGATGAGCATTGATGCGCTCAGAAAAAATGCGGTAAGCTTTTTTATACTTTTCATTTTAATCCAAACTTCCTTTCTTGAAAAAAATGAAACATACCTTTTTACCTATTATAACACACTTTTTTGTAAATTTCCATCACTTTTTCAAAAAAAATAAAAAAATTTAAAATTTTCCGTAATACTCATTTTACGTCATATTTACAATACAATGCTTGAAAAATACAGAAAAAGGGTGTATAATAAAGGTGTATGATAAAAAAGGAAATAAAAGTAACGGCGAAAGGAAAGAATATGAAATACGTTTACAGGACAAAAATAATTGACCTGCTTATGGCGGCGAAAAAGGACGGTATGAGCGAGGGGAAGCTTCTCACGGAGCTGGAAGTGTCCAAAAAGAACAAGAAACGCGTTCTGGGCGTGCTCGACGCGCTCATTCGTGATGGGATCGTTGTACGTTCAAAAGGGAATGTTAAGCTAAAGGGCGGAAAGCGCTTCTTTGAAGGAACAGTTGTAAAGGCTGCGCGCTCTCACGGATTTATACGAAACAAGAAAACCGATGAGGACGTTTTTGTTCGCGGACGCGACCTTCTCGGAGCTATTCCCGGCGACAGGGTTCTTGCGCGCATTACTGAGCTTAAAGACGAAACGCACCACTCCGATACCGCGGAAGTTATTCTCATACGTGAAGAAACTGACCTGATTCTTACAGGCACTATCGTTGACGCAAACGGGAAGCTTCGGCTTCGTCCAGACAGCTTTTTCGCCGACCCGCTTCGCATAATCAGCCGCGGGGGGAATGAGCTCCACGCAGGCGACAAGGTTAAATTCACGATTCACGACCGCGCCGAACACCACTCCGACATCACCGTTGACATTGCTTCGGTTTACGGAAACGCCGATTTTGCACGTGTTTCCGTAAACGCATATCTTGAAGAAAAAGCCGTTTCTCTGGTGTTCCCGGACGAAACGATTGAGGAAGCCGAAAAAATCGAACGCGGCGGAATAAAAGCGAAAGAGCTTGCTGCGCGCGAGAATTTACGCGAGCTGCCGATTTTCACCATTGACGGTGCTGACACAAAGGACATTGACGACGCGATAAGCATCGCGCGAACCGAAAACGGCTACGAGCTTGGCGTACACATTGCCGATGTTTCGTACTATGTCAAAAAAGGCAGCGCACTTGACAAGGAGGCTTTCCGCCGCGGAACAAGCGTTTATATCGCCGACCTCGTTATTCCTATGCTCCCTAAACAGCTCTCCAACGGAATCTGCTCGCTTAACCCCGGAGTTGAACGGCTGGCTTTTTCCTGTCTTATGCAGCTCGACTGTTCGGGTGCGATAAAAAGCTTCCGGTTTGCCAAAACGGTTATCCGCTCACGTGTTCAGGGCGTTTACACCGAGGTGAACAAAATTCTCGACGGGACGGCTGACGACTCTATAAAGGAAAAATACGCCGAGGTCATCGACTGCATTCCCGTAATGCAGGAACTTTCGAACATTCTCATTAAGAACAGGATCGCGCGGGGTGCTCCCGAAATCGAATCACGTGAAAGTAAGCTTATATGCGATGAAAACGGAGTCTGCGTTGACATTAAGGAGCGTGCGCGCGGCATTTCCGAGGAAATAATAGAGGAGTTTATGCTCTGCGCTAACAACTGTGCGGCAAAACTTGCTATGGAAAAGGAATTTCCGTTTGTTTACCGTATTCACGAAGCGCCTGACGCCGACAAGCTTCTCCAGCTTCAGCAGACGCTTGTAAATCTTGGCGAAAATCCGCTCGGAATCAACGAAAAAAGCACTGCACGCGATCTTGCCGAGGTACTTCGCGCTGCTAAGGACAGCCCGCGGGCGGCGGTCATCAGCAACCTTGTTCTGCGTTCGATGATGAAGGCGAAATACAGCGAAGAGCCTCTCGGACATTTCGGACTTGTAATGAAAGAATACAGCCACTTCACCTCGCCTATCCGACGTTACGCCGACCTTTCCATTCACCGTATACTGTCAGACTACACGGCGGGGGTTGAAAAGGAGAAGCTCACGCGCAAGTACCGCAAATTTGCACACGAAAGCGCATACCGCGCAAGCACAACGGAGCTTATAGCTGTTGCCGCAGAACGCGACTGTGACAAATTCTATATGGCGGAATATATGCGCGGGCATGTCGACGAGGAATTTGAAGGCTACATTTCCGGCGTTATCGGGACAGGCTTTTTCGTCGAGCTTGAAAATACAGTTGAAGGAAAGGTTGACGCATTTTCCCTGCCGCAGGGCGCATACGAGGTTCGCGACGGTATTTCACTGGTTGAAACTCTTTCTAACACAGTGTACACGATGGGCGACCGTGTTCGGGTGAAATGCGTGAAAGCTGACGTAGCGGCGGGACTGATCGATTTTATTCTTACTGAAAAAATATTACCGGACGAAAGTAACGAGGCTTAATTATAGTAATGCCCCTTTGACAGAGCTTGTTCACATCAACACTCTGTCAAGGGGGCATTTGTATTGCTTATGAGCCGATGTACTTCTGTTACAGACTTTCGTAAAATCTGACAGCCTCGGCTATATCCGTCCGGTCGGGGTGACCCTTAGCCATTCCGCCGATAAGCTTGAACGGACCGAATGTGTTAAAACCAAAGCAGCCATACTCGCCGAGAATTTTCGCATTTCTTTTCAGAACGGCCTCTGTAATCGCCTTAGTGTAGCCAGCTTTCTCCGCGCCGTAAGTGAAAATAAAGAAAACATTCTTATTTTCGGGCAGCCTTTCTCCTGCGATTTTTAACAGCGATTTATGGAATTTAGAATAGTATATTCCCGAAGCGAAGCCGATTCGGTCGTATCCGGAAAGGTCGGGAGCTGAATCAGAGTTGATGTCGATAAGCGTAACCTCATACTTTTCCGCGATAGCGTCAAGCAGCTTTTTTGTGTTTCCGTGGTGTCGTGGTGTCTTGAATAATAAACAACAGCAGTTTTCATAGTAATACCTCCATTCTTTACACTATTATACCACGCAATTAAAACTTACGGTAAACTTATATCGGCAGCGACACCGTAAAGGAAGCGCCCTCGGCGGGTGCGCTTTTGACCGCAATTCTTCCGCCGCACAAATCAACTATCCGCTTTACAAGCGCAAGTCCAAGTCCGCTCCCGTCTGTTTTACGTGATGGGTCGGCTTGATAGAACTTGTCAAAAATATGCTTCTGAACATCTTCTGTCATTCCCTCGCCGCTGTCGGTTATCGTTACTGAAACGTAATCCGCGTTACGGCTCATTCGTATTCCGATAACCCCGCCGACAGGCGAATAGCGGATAGCGTTATCAATAATATTGCTCCAGACCTGAGCAATAAGCTCCTCGCTCCCGAAATAATTCTGTTTTTCAAGCTCGATATCAAATTCGATATTCTTCTCGCTCCACCTGTTTTCAAGCATTAAAACAGACTTTCGTATCTGCTCGTCAAGCCGATATTCGCGCTTATTCGGAACAAGCTCCTGGTTTTCCAGCTTTGAGAGCATAAGAATGCTGCTGCAAAGTCCCGAAAGCTTACGGGAATTATCAAGAATCTTTTCGACATATCTGCTGCGCCGTTCCGGAGTAAGCCGCTCGTCCTGTAAAAGCGTTGCGTATCCCTCGATTGAAGCGAGAGGGGTTTTAAATTCATGAGAAACGTTTGCAACAAAATCGTTTCTTAAAGTTTCGATGTGAGAAATGTCATAAGTCATTCGGTTGAAATGCCGGGTCATTTCACGTATTTCCGCAATCCGCTCTTTTTCCGAAACCTTTACGTCAAAATTACCACGTGAAAGCTCGTCGAAAGCATTACTCATATTTTCAATCGGGCGGATAATCAGCCTACCGACAAATATTGCGATTATTAAACCTAGCAGGAGACTTCCAACAGCGAAAAGCAAAACAGGCGTTTTCATTGTGTGCGGATCGTATTGTATGATATCAAGCTCAAACAGCAAAAACCACACTCTCGTTATGATGAAAAAAACAACAAATACCGTCACGAAAACAAGCAACGAAAAATACAGCCAAAGCCGCGAATTACATCTTTTATTCAACACTTTTCACCGCCTTATAGCCTAACCCTCTTACCGTAATTATCTCAAAATCCCCACAGTCCGAAAACTTCTCACGCAGCCGGTTGATATGGGTATTCACGGTTCGTTCGTCCGTTTCGGAGAACATTCCCCATATCTCGTCCATAAGCTGCTGGCGGGTAAAAATTTTATTCGGGTAGGAAAGGAGCTTATAAAGGAGGTAAAATTCTTTTTGCGGAAGTATAGTTTCGACGCCGTGGAGCGTTACGGTAAGCGCGTCATAGTCGAGGGTCGTCCCGCCGACAACGATTTTCTTTTCGCCTGAAATCTTCGCGCGCCGTAAAAGCGCTTCAACCCGAAGCACCAGTTCCTTTACATTTATCGGTTTTACCATATAATCATCTGTACCGAGCCGAAAGCCCTTTTGCATATCGCTAAATTGATCCTTGGCTGTAACCATAAGAATAGGCAGGTTATATTTTGCGCTGCGGATCGCCTCAATAAGCTCATAGCCGTCCATTTTCGGCATCATAATATCTGCAACTAACAGGTCAATATACTCCCGCTCCATAATACTAAGCGCGTCCTCGCCGTCAACCGCAGGAATAGCGTTATAACCGCTGTCAGAAAGAACTGTACAGAACAGCTCGCGCATATCCTCGTCGTCCTCGGCAACAAGAATGCTGAACATAATAATCCCCCCTCGGTTTATTATACTATATCATGCAAATATACGTCAAGATAAACTTGAACGAGTTTACGTTCAGTTTATGCTTGCTTAATCGTAGGTTTATTTTCACGTGATATAATCATCATGAAAAGGAGGCAAAAAATGCTGCAATTAAAAGAAATCGTAAAAACCTACGTTACGGGAGATTTACGTCAGGACGCACTGAAGGGCGTCAGTATAAGCTTCCGTGAAAACGAATTTGTGTCGATCCTCGGACAGAGCGGATCGGGTAAAACGACAATGCTCAATATTATCGGCGGGCTTGACCGCTACACGAGCGGCGACCTTGTTATCAATGGCGTTTCCACGAAAAAGTACAAGGACGGCGACTGGGATTATTACCGCAATAATTCAATCGGATTTGTATTCCAGAGCTACAATCTCATACCGCACCAGAGCGTGCTTGCTAACGTTGAGCTTGCACTTACGCTCGCGGGTGTTTCAAAAAAGGAACGCCGCAGCCGCGCGACAGATGTGTTAAAAAAGGTCGGACTTGGCGATCACATTCACAAAAGACCAAACCAGATGTCGGGCGGGCAGATGCAGCGTGTTGCTATCGCGCGTGCGCTTATAAATAACCCCGATATTCTTCTTGCCGATGAACCGACAGGCGCACTTGACAGCGAAACAAGCGTTCAGATCATGGAGCTTCTCAAGGAAATTGCCAAAGATAAGCTTGTAATTATGGTAACGCACAACCCGGAGCTTGCCGAGCAGTATTCTACGCGCATTATAAGGCTTCGCGACGGCATTATAACAGACGATACCAATCCTTACAACGAAACCGAAAAAGCGGCTGAACAAAAAAAGCGGAAGAAAATTTCGATGTCATTCCCGACCGCTCTTTCACTAAGCTTCAATAACCTTCGCACCAAAAAGGGACGAACGCTTCTCACCTCTTTTGCCGGCTCGATCGGTATTATCGGAATCGCGCTTATTCTCTCCATTTCGACAGGTATTCAGGCGTATGTTGACAGTATCCAGCGCGACACACTTTCCTCCTACCCGATTTCAATAATGAAAAGCGATTCGGATATAACAAGTCTTCTTTCCGTAAGGCAGGAGGTTATGACGGATAAAAACCGTCACGAAAATGACGCTGTTTATGCCAACGACCGCATTTATGATATGTTCAACGCGGCATTTGCCAATGAGGAAAGTGAAAATAATCTTACCGCTCTGAAAACGTATCTCGACAAGGAGATGAACCCCGAAACAAGCACAACGGGACTATATGAATACGCTTCGACTATTCAATATCAATACGGCGTTCAGCTCAACACCTATGTTAAAGGCACGAACGGGGAATACCACAGCACAGACCTTATGGCGGCGATACCCTCGCTTGGCGAAACGACAGGTTCAAGTGCGCTCTCATCAATGCTGAGCGCAAGAATAAACACAATCGACCTCTGGGAAGAATTTATTCCCGGCACAGACAGCAGTATTATTTCAGATATGGTTTACGAACAGTATGACCTTGTAAGCGGGAAATGGCCCGAAGCGGCGAACGAGGTTGTTCTTATTCTCGACAACAACAACGAGGTGAGCGATATTGCTATATACGCACTCGGTATGCTCTCGGAGGACGAGGTGAACGACATCTTTTCGGCTGTTGCTAAACAGGAGGAAATCGAGTCGAAAACCCGCCGCGTTGAATACGACGATATACTCGGAACAAGATTTAAGCTTGTAACAAATTCGCAGTTCTACTCTAAAAATGCTGACGGAATATGGCAGGATATGCGCGGGGACGAAGCTTCTCTTGACCTTATAATAAACGACGGCTATGAATTAGAGCTTGTCGGAATATTAAAGCCGAACCCGGACGCTGCTTCTGCTTCCGACGCGACCTCTCTTTTTGGAACACTCGGCTACACCTCCGCGCTTACGGAATATATAATCGAACAGGATTCCGGAAGCGAGATCGTTAAGGAACAGCTTCTTCCCGAAAATGAAAATTACGACGTGCTTACGGGGCTTCCTTTTATCTTAACGGAAGAGCTTGATCCGAGCGACAGATACAAGGCGGAGAAGGTTATGGACTACTTCGGAACGCTTACGCCTGTTCAAAAAACGGAGATCTACACCTCTATGATATCAAAGCCGACCGACGAATATCTTGAACAGACGGTAAGCGGATATATGGCTAAATTCCCTACCCGCGGGTCAATTATTGAGCTTGCGGCAACCACCTACGGCTTTGAGCAGTCCGTGGCGGAATCGTATTTCGAGGATTACTCGGACGAGGAACTTAACCGACTTATGCGCGAACGGATCAATGCTATGGTTACCGAGAAATATGCTGAACAAGCGAAAATGCAGGTCAGCCAGCTTATTGCTTCTGCCGCCTCGCCCGACGATCTTTTCGGAACAACGGGATATATCGCAGTCGCTGCCGAATTTGACAAAACAGTCGCCGCGGTTACGGACGAAGCCACGCTTGCGGGCTGGTACGACGAGTATATGCCTGCCACTATTTCAGGTTCAACGCTTTCGGATACGCTCGGAAAAATCGGTGCGGTTGACGCGGATACTCCCTCGTCAATCAACATATATTCCGATAGTTTTGACGATAAAGAAGAGATCGATAATATAATCAGCGAATACAACGAATCTGCCGACGAAGAGGATAAAATTTCCTATACCGACTACGTTGCACTGCTTATGTCGGGCGTAACGACAATGATCGATGCAGTTTCCTATGGCTTGATCGGCTTCGTTTCGATTTCTCTTGTGGTATCCTCGATCATGATAGGGATCATCACCTATATTTCCGTCCTTGAACGCACCAAGGAAATCGGCATTCTGCGAAGCGTGGGCGCGTCGAAGCGAGATATTTCGCGTGTGTTCAATGCAGAAACGGCGATAGTAGGGCTTGCCGCAGGCTTAATCGGTATCGGGGTAACACTGCTGCTTAATATCCCAATAAGCATACTTGCCGAAAAACTTACGGGAATAGAGAATATTGCGGTTCTTCCTGTAAACGCGGGAATGATCCTTGTTGCGATAAGCATTGTACTGACAATGATAGCAGGACTTATTCCATCAAAATTTGCAGCGAAAAAAGACCCCGTTATTGCGCTAAGAAGCGAGTAATACAATTGTAAAAACCTTTTTAACATACTGACTTCGCATTTCCTGTGAGGTCAGTTTTGTTTTAAAGAAAAAATCCCTCCTATGGTTTTATATCATAGGAGGGATTCAGACTGTCGAAAAAGACGAAAAGAGAGAAAAATAGAAATTGGGGACGCCGTCCCCAAACCCCTGCCAAAGGGAATTATTCCCTTTGGAATCCCATTTTTTGCTGCAAATTGCACCGATCTATCAGGTCGATAATCTTGCAAAACGACACTATACTCTCCAAAACAGGTTTTTCAACAAGCTGAATCCCTCCTATGGTTTTATATCATAGGAGGGATTTTTCTATTGTCCGTTTTACCGGAAATGTTCTCCGAACTTTGATTTTAGATATGACCGTGTGTTTTAAGGCAGCTTAAAGCTCCTTAATGATTTCGCCCATAAGGTTAGCCGAAGCGGAGATAGCGTTGGACTCGTCCGTGTCGATATGCATAGCGTCCGCGAAATTCTCGCTTACTCTTACAACAACATCGCCGAGAATAGCTGTTCTTCCGTTAGTTTCAGCCTTTACCCATACAACGTCCTTATTCTTAAGTCCGAGCGTTTCAGCTGTTTCGGGAATCATATGTACATGGCGCTTTGCAACAATTACGCCTTCGCTTATTTCGATCTCGCCCGCAGGTCCGATAATCTTACATCCGGGAGTTCCCGCGATATCGCCGGATTCACGAATTGCAATCGGAAGTCCGATAGAACGCGCGTCTGTTGCGGAAAGTTCAACCTGAGTTGCGGAACGAACAGGTCCTAAAATTGAAACATTGGCAAGTTCCTTCTTAGGTCCAACGATCGTAACTCTTTCCTCACAAGCGAACTGTCCGGGCTGGGAAAGATCCTTTTTCTTTGTAAGCTTAGCGTCCTTTCCGAATAACGCTTCGAGTGCTTCCTGCGTTACGTGAACGTGACGGGCAGAAGTTTCGATTAAAATTTTTGCTGACATAATTTAAACCTCCGTTAATTTAGGGCGTTGATGTTAATACAAAAACGCCTGTAAAATAATACCTATAACCATTACAATTGCTACAACGAGTGCGATAATTCTGAATGCGGCTGAAAGCTTTTCTCTGTCCTTATTTTTCATAATTTCTCCGTTATCAATTACTTGGAACAAAATAGTAGATTTTTTCATCAGGGTATGAATATTCCAGCTCTTCACGGGCAATTTCCTCGATATAATCGTTACGATATTCGTCGTTAGCGTATCTTTCGAGCTGTTCATTTTCGGTTTTAAGCTCGGAAAGCTTCGAGGAAAGCTCCTCGTATTCGGTAGATTTCTGAGCGATTGCTACCTGCATCGAAACGAGGTTTATAACCGCATAAACAAGTACCGCAGCCGCGACAAGTCCCGCGAGAAAGGAACGCTTATGCTTTTTTTCTGACTTTTGCTTTAATGACACTTCGTTCCTCACCGCCCACTTTACCCATAATATCCATACTACTAATAATATCATTATACACTATTTCGGGTTTCTTTTTCAAGTGTAACCTTGCTTTTTCTGCAATTTTTTCACTTTTTCGGTACATTGTACCAAAAACACACTTTGCTTTTTGATACATTTTCCCAAAAAAGTTTTTGATCGGTACCAGAAAGAGCCTGTTCATAAACTCCAGAATCACGAACAGCAGCTTTTTCACTACCGAAGCGATAAACGCTGTAAAAAAACCGAATGTGAACCTGAAAACGGCTGCTCCGAACAGTGCTGAAACGGCATAATAGAGCCGAAAAGCGCCCCGCCCTATTTCAAGCGAAAAATAAAACAGGACAAACCCTGAAAACGTCAGGAACAGCATATCCTCTATATTCACGATAAAATGGGAATGAGGGATAACAATACGAATGAACCTGAAAATATCGTACAGAAAACCGAGAAAAAAGCCGATTACAGCGAAATTACCGAGCTGGGCTAAAACCTCACGAGTTGTTTCAAACATAACGCACCTACCTGAACAAGCGGCTTATCACGTTATCCGGAACATGCTTACCTTCAGAGATATAGCTTATCGAATCAATTTTCCCGTGAAGTTCGAACTCACCTGTCGTCATATCGAGAAGTCCGACCTCCAGCCCGCTCCCGCGAATCAGCAAGTCGCCGCTGTCTGTATAAACAGCGATCTCGCCCTCGCCGAAGGACTGTGTACTTTTAACTCCGCTCATACGGAGCATTTCGCGATTTTCCAGAATAAGACTATGTTTCATAAGCACCTCTTTGAAAGCAGTTGTTCATACGAACAGCCTTAATCCATACTATGTGCCTATTTCACGGATTAGAACAAAATTGGTTAAAGAACTGTATAAAGCTCAGAAGCGCCGTCCTTTCCGACAACCTCAACAACCTTAGCGACCTTAACCTTAAGCGGTGTTTTACCCATATTTATGACAATTTCGTCGCCGACCTTTACGTCGTATGACGCGCGGGCAGGCTTTCCGTTTACGCATATTTTCTCCGCATCGCACGCCTCATTCGCAACAGTTCTTCTTTTTATAAGGCGCGATACCTTTAAATATTTATCGAGTCGCATATCTTCTCCTTCCAAATGAAAAACGGACTGTCACGAAAATCCCGTACAGTCCGCTATATTCAAAAACAATCAATTACTTAGCAACTGCGTCCTTTAAAGCTCTGCCAGCCTTAAAAGCGGGAACCTTAGCTGCTGCAATTGCAATCTTTTCCTTTGTGCGGGGGTTAACGCCTTCACGAGCCTTACGCTCACGAACTTCAAATGTGCCGAAACCAACAAGCTGAATCTTATCGCCCTTTGCGAGAGAATCAGTGATAGTGTCAATAACTGCGGAAAGAGCTGCGTCAGCGTCCTTCTTTGTAATTCCAGCCTTGTCTGCTACTGCTGTGATAAATTCTGCCTTTGTCATTTTAAACCTCCAAAATAATATAAACCGTTATACGGATATTCAGACCGAGTAATCCTTCGCTTTCTCCCAATACGAGTTTACTTCCTCGACGGAAAGTTCTGAAAAAGCTTTTCCCTCTTTTTCAATCAAAGCCTCAAGTCCGCTAAACGTTATTATAAACTGATTTATCGCAAATGTCAAGGCTTTTTCACTATCTTTTTTCAAAATTCTTGATAAGTTTGTACAAGAAAACAAAATGTTACCAATTTCCTCCTCTGTTTTTATGCCGCTTTCCGTTAAAACTGCACATTTAAGCGCTGAAACACTGTCCTCAAGTTCCTTAATAATAGTTTGTTCGTTTCCACAATCAAGGCCGGCGTTCGCTGCGCGCTTTAAAACCTTTTCGCCGCGTGTAAGGGCGGGAAGAAGCTTTGGAACACTTTTAAGGCGGTCGGTAACGCTCGATTCCTGTTTCGACTTACTTTTAAGCGCGTCCCAGTTTTTTAAAACCTCTGCGGAGGTATCAGCCTTTACATCGCCGAAAACGTGTGGATGGCGGTAGATCAGCTTTTTACATATTCCGTCCGCAACATCGTCAAAATCGAAAGAGTTCTGTTCAGCTTCAAGTTCGCTGTGAAAAACGACCTGGAGAAGTAAGTCGCCGAGCTCCTCTTTTAAGTTGTCGGGGTTTTCGCTGTCGATCGCTTCTGCAACCTCGTATGCCTCTTCAAGAACATCGCGGCGGATCGATTTATGATTCTGTTCCCTGTCCCAAGGGCAGCCGTGATCGCTGCGAAGCTCTTTCATTATAAGCCGAAGGTCGTCAATATTGTATTTTTCCTTAAACTCAAACATTTTTGTCGTCCTTTCAAGTTAATACCTTTATTTTACACTATTTTGCGCCTTTTTACAATAGCCTTTACCGAATTTCCCCATAATTATTTTTACGACAGCCATAAAATCTGCACTGTCCGCAAGAAAGACCATCAGAATATACGTTATTCCTGACGCGACACCTGATATAACAAGTGATATAAAAGACGAAAAACGCAGGATAAAGCCGTTATAACAAACGAATGCCGCCGCTGCACAGGCTGCGCCCGCAAGAATAATCGGAACAACTTCTCTGAAAATTGAAATTGAAAAGCCGTATCTGCGTTTCAGTATACCGCAGGCGTACACAACGCACAGGGCGTTTGAAAGCACAGCTGAAAGCGCTGCTCCGGCAATATTCACGCTCGGAACAAGCATAAACGCCGCATTCATAAAAAGCTTAGCCACGCCGCCGACCAGGGTTATCTTTACAGGCGTCTTAAAATCGCCGTGCGCCTGAAAAAGAACGAAAAGTGCGCCGCCCAATCCCGCAAAAATGCTTCCGAGGCTCAGAATCTGAAGCGGAACAACTCCCGCCGCCGCTTCAACCGTTCTATAAGGATAAAGAAGCGTCAGAACAGGTTCAGCAAGCACAGCTGTTACAAACGAAACAGGAAGCGAAATAAGCGCAGTCCCCTTTATCATGAGCCGTTCCGCCGCGCACAGCGACGTTTTATCCCGCGTTTCAACCGCGCACACAAGACGAGGCATCGAACAGCGGGAAATAAGCCCTGTAAGTGCAGAAGCCAGCATATAAACCGACATCACCATTCCAGAATAGCTCCCGTAAAGGAAATTTCCGAGATCCGCAGACTGTTCCAGGGCGGCAGACAGGACCGGATTTTTCAGAAACGCATCGGGAAACCTCGCGAGAGAAATATTGATACAATTTGAAACGGTAAGCATATCCGTAAACGAGATAAGATTTGCAGCAACAGCCCCTGCCGCCGCGGGCAATGAGCGATTCAGTAGTCCGCGCATAAGCGCCCACAGTTCCCCACGCTTCATCGGCTCGGCATAACAGCTGAAATTATCGCTTTTTCGCCGCGCACGGAGTGTTATATAAATCGTTCCGCAAAGTTCGCTAAACGCAACGCCTCCGATCGCCGCAGCTGCTGCATAAGGCAGGGCTTTTTCTGCGCTCCCGAAATAAGACGTGCCTTTTATGTACACGAAATAGGAAAGTCCGATACCGACTGCAGCCTTTACGACCGCCTCGATTACCTGTGACGCAGCAGTCGGCAGCATATCCGAAAGACCCTCGAAATACGCACGGTAAACGGCTGTTACGGAACAAAACAAAACAGCGGGCGCAATCATCAGCACCGACGGAAGGCTTTCGGGTGAATTTGCAATCAGGCAGGTAAACGGCACGGCGCATATATAAACCGCCGCCGTCCCCGCAAGTCCGATAAATATTGATAAAATAACCGCGCTTCGCCTGAGCTTCACAAGCCCCGCATACTTTCCCGACGCGATATACTGAGCGGTAACCTGCGTTACTATTGCCGGAACACCCGAACAAGCAAACGCGAGCGCGGGTGTGAAAATGCTGTAAGCGGTTGTAAAATAACCCATTCCAGTCCCGCCAAGAATATTTCCGAGCGGTATTTTAAGCACCGCACCAAGTCCTTTAGTGATAAACATTGCGAAAAACATTATAATTGTATTCCGCATAAATCCATTTTTCTTCAAGCTTCCATCTCCTGTCCGAAATCTATCCCGAAATATTATATTAAAGATGGCGCGGGTTAATGACGAAAAATTGATGAGATATGAAGCGGTTTTTTACATTCGGCTTCCCCGGCAAAAATCCCCCTTAGCGCGGTCTGCTCTAAGGGGGATTCGTGGAATCAACTATTTAGTTGTTACTTCTTTTTCTTCACCGCGATTGCAATCGCTCCCGCGAGAACAACTGCGCTAAGGCTTAACGTTACACCTGTTGCGGGGTTCACGTCTTCCGCGTCGTCAACCATTCCGCTGCCGTTTTCAGCTTCGTCAGCGTCAACATCGTTTGCTTCCAGCGTCGTTTCAACCTTCGGCGTCGTGACCTTTTTCGTCACCTTTTCGTCAGTCGTCGTCGCTGTCGTTGTTGTCGTTTCTTCCACCGTGGTTGTGGTGGTTTCTTCATCGGTTGTCGTTTCAGGAGGAGTCGTGGTTGTCGTCACAATGTTCGGACGATAGCCATATGGCGGGCGGTTTGCGGGGGTTGTCGTTGTAACCGTCGTTTCTGCCGGTTTAACTTCTCCGCAGGCGCACTTTCCGTCCGCGCCAAAGCCGTGTCCCGCTTTATCAACGATCTCATCGCAATCAAGGCAAACGTGCCAGTGATATGTTCCGTCAGATGTCCATGCGGACGATTTGTTCACGTGATTTGTGCTGTCGATCGTGCCATGTTCCTGTTTGCAGATGTCGCATATCGCTTTGGTTTTGCAGGTTGCCGTGCCGCCTGAACAAGCCGCTTTGTCGAGAACTGCCGTACAATCGGGGCAAACGTGCCAGTGATATGTTCCGTCGCT
>CAZAXM010000012.1:0-55424 GCA_964489095.1 uncultured Ruminiclostridium sp.
GTTCTCAATATGAGTCTTTCTTTTTGGCTATTTTATTTTACAACTTTCCGCAAAATTCATTTTTTTCATCAACTTTTTAATCAATACCTCGTATGATCTTTGAGCGGCGTCGCTTTAGAATATTCCCTCTTGACAGCTGATTGCAATCGGCGTATAATATGCTTGTCAAGCTGATTAAAATGTAATTCAGCACAGTTCATCAGGGAGGAAATTATATGAAAATCACAATTATTCACGGACAGAGTCACAAGGGCTCTACATATCATATTGCAAGGGAGCTTTGCGACAAGCTCGGCGGCGAGGTTAGGGAGTTTTTTCTTCCGAAGGATTTCGACTGCTTCTGTAAGGGCTGCACTGCCTGTTTTACAGTTGGCGAGGAAAAATGTCCCGATTATGAACGGCTTAAACCGATAACCGAAGCAATTGACGAAGCGGACGTTATTATTTTTGCAACTCCTGTTTATGTCATGCACGCGACCGGTGCAATGAAGGCGCTTCTCGACCATTATGGTTACAGATACATTGTTCATCGTCCCGAAGAGAAGATGTTCAAGAAGCAGGCGGTGTGCATTTCTACTGCTGCGGGGGCAGGAATGAAAGGTGCTAACAAGGATATTGCCGACAGCACTTTTTTCTGGGGAATCGCGAAAACCTATAAGCTCGGTGTTGCCGTTATGGAAACCAGATGGGAAGCGGTAAATCCGAAAATTAAATCAAAGATTGATAAAAAAACAACCGCTCTTGCAGGTAAGATCTCAAAAAGGGTGGGTAAGATTAAACCTGATATAAAAACAAAAGCTTTTTTTACAATTATGGCGATGATGCAGAAAAACGGTTATAATCCGATAGAGGTTGAATATTGGAAGAAAAAGGGCTGGACAGACGGAAAACGCCCATGGCGGGTTTAATTGGCGGCGTACCTTAAAAAAACTTGACAAAAGCCATAAAAAATAGTACAATAAAGATAACAATTTTAAGGAGGCAAAACCAATGGGACTTACTCTTACTGAAAAAATTATCCGCGCGCATATTGTTGACGGAGAACCCGTCAAGGGCACGGAAATCGGACTTCGTATCGACCAGACTCTTACTCAGGACGCTACCGGTACGATGGCTTATCTTGAATTTGAGGCAATGGGCGTTCCGCGCGTAAAGACGGAAAGAAGCGTTGCGTATATCGACCATAATACTCTCCAGTCGGGCTTTGAAAACGCTGACGACCACCGCTTTATCGGCTCGGTTGCGAAAAAGCACGGCATATATTTCAGCAGACCCGGTAACGGAATCTGTCATCAGGTTCATCTTGAACGCTTCGGTATCCCCGGAAAAACACTTATCGGCTCGGACAGCCATACTCCCACAGGCGGCGGTATCGGTATGCTCGCAATGGGCGCGGGCGGACTTGACGTTGCCGTTGCAATGGGCGGCGGAGCGTACTATATTACATATCCTAAGGTCGTTAAGGTTGAGCTGACAGGTAAGCTTTCTCCGTGGGTTGCCGCAAAGGACGTTATCCTTGAGGTGCTCAGAAGAATGTCGGTAAAGGGCGGCGTAGGAAAGGTTATCGAGTACTGCGGCGAGGGCGTAAAGACGCTTTCCGTTCCCGAACGTGCAACGATCACAAATATGGGTGCAGAGCTTGGAGCAACAACGTCGATCTTCCCCTCCGACGAGGTTACAAAATCCTTCTTAAAGGCTCAGAAGCGTGAAGAGGTATGGACTCCTCTTGCGGCAGACCCTGACGCTGTTTACGATGAAGAACTTACAATCAATCTTTCCGAGCTTGTTCCGCTTGCAGCTTGTCCTCATTCTCCCGACAACGTAAAGAGCGTTGAGGAAATCGGAAATATGAAGATCGATCAGGTATGTATCGGTTCCTGCACAAACAGTTCGCTCCTCGATATGATGAAGGTTGCACATATCTTAAAGGGTAAGACAGTTCACCCCGATGTTTCACTTTCTATCGCTCCCGGTTCAAAGCAGGTGCTTAATATGCTCGCTCAGAACGGCGCGCTTGCAATTATGATTGACGCGGGCGCAAGAATCCTTGAAAGCGCCTGCGGTCCGTGCATCGGTATGGGTCAGTCGCCCAATTCAAAGGGCATTTCGCTCCGCACCTTTAACCGTAACTTCGAGGGAAGAAGCGGAACAAAGGACGGTCAGATTTATCTTGTATCGCCTGAGCTTGCGGCGGTTTCCGCAATTAACGGCGTACTTACCGACCCCAGAACTCTCGGCGATATGCCCGACTTTAAGCTTCCCGATGAGTTTATTATTAACGACAACATGGTCGCGCTTCCTGCTTCCGAGGCTGAAATGGACAGCGTTGAAATACTTCGCGGTCCTAACATCAAGCCTTTCCCGAAAACAGCCCCCTTACAGGCAGATATTTCTTGCGGCTGTTCGTTAAAGGTCGGCGATAACATCACCACCGACCACATTATGCCTGCGGGCGCAAAAATTCTTCCGCTTCGTTCAAATATCCCTGCAATTTCAAATTACTGTTTCACAGTATGCGATGAAAAGTTCCCTGAACGCGCAAAGGAAATGGGCGAAAGCATTATCGTCGGCGGCGCGAACTACGGACAGGGATCTTCTCGTGAACACGCTGCGCTTGCACCGCTTTACCTTGGCGTAAAGGCTGTTCTTGTAAAGAGCTTCGCAAGAATCCATCGCGCAAACCTCATCAACGCAGGTATTCTTCCGCTTACATTCGTAAATGAAGCTGATTATGACAGCATTTCCGAGGGCGATACACTTGAAATCGCAGGCGTCAGAGAAGCTGTAATAAACGGCGAAACAAAGCTTACCGTTGTCAATAAGACAAACGGCAAGGAAATTCCCGTTCTCTGCGAGCTTACGGGCAGAACAAAGGATATTATGCTTGCGGGCGGTCTGCTTGACTATACAAGAGAGGCGCTCAGCAAATGAGCGGAGCTTCGCTTAACCGAAACGCTTTAAAATATATTGCGGTCGCTGCAATGCTTATCGACCACGCTGCATGGGCGTTCGTGCCGTTTTACAGCGCAGCGGGACAGGCTATGCATTTTATCGGGCGTTTTACTGCGCCGATTATGTGTTATTTCGTTGCCGAGGGATATTTTCACACGAGAAATGTGCGGAAATATCTCCTGCGGCTCGGAATATTTGCATTGATCTCGTGGTTTCCGTTTGCTTGGTTTGAGCTGGGCGAAAAATTGTTTGTCAACGGAAATTTCTTGTTTTGTCAAAGTATTATTTTTACACTTTTTCTTGGGCTTCTCACACTTCATATCTGGAACAGCAGCGAAAGCTATTCTAAAAAGATGTTCGCCGTATTTGTTCTGTGTGTTATCTCTGTAATTGGCGACTGGGCGATATTTGGAGTAATGTGGATACTCTTTTTTGGAGTTTACCATGGCAATTTAAAAGCGCAGCTGCGTTCGTATTATCTTCTGGCTTTTTTGTCAATTGCTTCGATAATTGTAAATAGATTTAACGGTCTTATATCGGGCGAAATACCTGTTTATGCACTTTTCTGGCAGCTTGGACTGCTTGCCGCACCCCTCCCGCTGCTTGCATATAACGGAGAGCGAGGAAGCGGCAAAGCTGTTCATAAGTGGTTTTTCTACATTTTTTATCCCGCACACCTGCTTATTCTTTGTATTATTAAGTACTTATTATGAAAGGACTAAAATAAAATGGCTAAAATTCAGATGACAACCCCCATTGTTGAGATGGACGGCGACGAGATGACCAGAATAATCTGGAAGATGATTAAGGATATTCTGCTCACCCCCTATATTGACTTGAAAACCGAGTATTACGACCTCGGACTTGTCCATCGTAACGAAACTGACGATAAGGTAACCGTTGATAGTGCCAATGCGGCGAAGAAATACGGTGTTGCGGTTAAGTGCGCGACTATCACTCCGAATGCACAGAGAATGACCGAGTATAATTTAAAGGAAATGTGGAAATCGCCTAACGGTACGATCCGTGCAATCCTTGACGGAACTGTTTTCCGTGCTCCGATTATTGTAAAGGGTATAAATTCGCTTATCCCGACCTGGACAAAGCCGATTACTATCGCCCGTCACGCTTACGGCGATGTGTATAAAAACACCGAAATGAAGGTTAAGGACGGTTCAAAGTGCGAGCTTGTTGTAACAGCTCCCGACGGAACAGAGGAACGTGCTTTGATCCATACATTCAATGGTTCCGACGGTATCATTCAGGGTCTTCACAATATAAATGCCAGCATTTCTTCTTTTGCGAGAGCATGCTTTAATTTTGCTCTTGACACAAAGCAGGATTTATGGTTCGCAACAAAGGATACTATCTCAAAGAAGTATGACCATACATTCAAAGATATTTTCGCCGAAATATACGAAACCGAATACAAGCAGAAGTTCGAGAGTGCGGGAATTGAGTATTTTTATACGCTCATCGACGACGCGGTTGCAAGAGTTGTACGCTCCGAGGGCGGATACATCTGGGCTTGTAAGAACTACGATGGCGACGTGATGTCCGATATGGTAGCGACTGCTTTCGGAAGCCTCGGAATGATGACGTCAGTGCTTGTTTCGCCCGACGGAATCTATGAATACGAAGCGGCGCACGGAACCGTTACAAGACATTATTATAAGCACCTCAAGGGCGAGGAAACGTCAACAAACTCCGTAGCGACTATTTTCGCCTGGACAGGCGCGCTTAAAAAGCGTGGCGAGCTTGACGGAAACAAGGCGCTTTCCGACTTTGCCGAAAAGCTTGAAAAGGCTACCGTTAAAACAATTGAGGACGGCGTTATGACGGGCGACCTTTATGTTCTTTCTTCGCTTGAAAACAAGAGAAAGGTTAATACCGAGGATTTCCTGCTTGAGATTAACGAGCGTTTAAAGGAAATGATGGCGTAAATCAGTAAATAAAATCAAAGCCATTTTTGATATGCTGTCAAAAGTGGCTTTGATTTGTATATGGTATCTGAAATTGAAAGGGGAAGGAATAAAATGATGCACTGCGGAACGCAGCGGCTGGAAAGCGACAGATTAGTTTTACGACAATTTGAAATATCTGACGCCGAGGCAATGTACAAAAACTGGGCGTCTGACGATGAGGTAACCAAATATTTAATGTGGAGTACACATAAAGATGTTGACGAAACTAAATCCATTCTTAAAGAATGGGTAATCTCGTATTCCGACGAAAGGTATTATCAATGGGCGATAGTTCTAAAAGAAAATGGAAATGAACCTATCGGCAGCATTACCGCGGTGTCCTTAGATGATGCGGCTTCAAAGGTTCATATTGGCTACTGCATCGGAAAAAAGTGGTGGAATAAAGGAATTACCTCCGAAGCACTGAAAACGGTTATGAACTTTTTCTTTGAAAGGGTAGAAGTAAACCGTATTGAATCAAGGCATGATTCAAGAAATCCAAATTCTGGTAAAGTGATGAAAAAGTGCGGAATGAAATATGAGGGAACATTGCGCAGCTCAGACTGGAATAATCAGGGAATCTGCGATGCTTGTTATTATGCGCTTTTAAGGTCGGAACGGTAAATTACATACAAAAAAATCCGAAGAAGAATAACTTCCTCGGATTTTATATTTATTATTCTTTGTTTTCCATAAGCATAACCATTACAGCCTTCTGAGCGTGTAAGCGGTTTTCAGCCTCGTCGAAAATTTCGTTTGCGTGTTCCTCAAAAACCTTACCGGTAATTTCTTCTTCGCGATGAGCGGGAAGGCAGTGAAGAACCATACATTCGGGATTGGTTACAGCCATTACCTCGTCGTTGATCTGGTATCCTGCAAAAGCCTTTTTGCGGATTTCAGCTTCGCCTTCCTGACCCATAGAAGCCCAGACGTCAGTATAAAGAACATCTGCATTTTTAGCCGCTTCAACAGGCGAATTGACGATTCTGAATTTGTTAGGATACTGTTTTGCAAATTCTATGATCTGTTCGTCGGGGTAGTATCCTTCGGGGCAGGCAAGACTTACACTCATACCAACCTTTAAACAGCCTACGGTAAGCGAGTTAGCCATATTGTTACCATCGCCGATATAGCAGAAATTAAGTCCGTCAAGCTTGTTCTTATATTCACGGATTGTCATAAGATCGGCAAGAACCTGACAGGGGTGGCAGAAATCCGTAAGGCCGTTGATGATCGGAATAGAGCCATATTCTGCAAGCGCGTCTACCTCCGCCTGCTCAAAGGTACGGATCATAATTCCGTCAAGGTATCTTGAAAGAACTCTTGCGGTATCCTGAACAGGCTCGCCTCTGCCGATCTGAAGGTCGCGTGATGAGAGGAAAAGCGGCTGACCGCCGAGCTGGTACATACCTGTTTCAAAGGAAACGCGGGTTCTTGTGGAGGATTTCTGGAAAATCATACCGAGTGTTTTTCCCGCAAGGCGCTTATGCTCAATGCCGTTTTTCTGCTCATATTTGAGCTGGTCGGCAAGGTTAAGGATCTCCATAATTTCGTCCGTGCTTAAATCAAGCATTTTTAATAAGTGTTTCATACAAACCTCCTGCGTCAGTTTTCCAGTATTTCTTTCAGAATTGCTATACCATTGTCGATTGCTTCATAGCTTATCGTAAGGGGAGGGAGAAGGCGAACCTTCGTCTTTGCCGTCAGGACGAGCAGCCCCTTATCGAGCGCAGCCTTTGCGACATCTGCTGCGGATTTGGATCTAAGCGTTATGCCTATCATCATACCGATTCCGCTAAGAGCTTCAACCTCGTTTATTTCGCTCAGCCTGCCGCGCAGATATTCAGCCTTCTTGCGGACAGCTTCAAGAAATCCGTCAGAGGAAATCCGTTCAAGAACCGCAAGACCGCCCGCGCAGCAAACGGGATTTCCGCCAAAGGTTGAACCATGGGTTCCTGCTGTAAGTACTCCCGAACATTTTTTTCCTGTAAGGCAAGCGCCCATAGGAAGTCCGCCCGCGATGCCTTTAGCGAGTGTTATTATGTCAGCCTTTCTGCCGTAGTGGTCGCCGGCAAGGAAAAGTCCTGTTCTTCCGACGCCTGTCTGAACCTCGTCGGAAATGGTCAGAATATCCTTTTCCTCGGCAATTCTGAAAATTTCGTCAACAAATTCTCTGTCGAGCGCATTTACTCCGCCCTCGCCCTGAATGTACTCAAACATAATCGTGCAGACGGTATCATCAATGTTCGCTCTGAGTTCGTCAATATTGTTCGCTTCAACATATCTGAAACCTTCGGTAAAAGGGAAGAAGTAGTTGTGAAAAACGTCCTGTCCCGTAGCGGAAAGGGTGGTAAGTGTTCTTCCGTGGAACGAGTTTACGAGCGTAATAATTGTATGACGACCTTTGCCGTATTTGTCAAAGCTGTATTTTCTGGCGATTTTAATCGCGCACTCGTTCGCTTCTGCACCCGAATTACCGAAGAACATTTTGTCCATTCCGCTAAGCTCTGCAAGCTTCTGTGAAAAATCCGCCTGAACTTTCGTATAGTAGTAATTGGAGGTGTGCTGAATCTGCTTTACCTGTGTGCAGACCGCCTCAACCCATTTTTCGTCGCAGTAGCCGAGCGAGTTCGTACCGATACCGCTGCCGAAATCAATGTAATGCTTTCCATTTTCGTCTGCTGCGTCGGTAACACTGCCGCTTTCGAGAACCAAGGGATAACGTCCGTATGTTCCCATAACGTGTTCATTGAATTGTTCAATCGTGTTCATTTTACAATCTCCTCGCCCTTAAACAATCATTGTACCTAAGCCCTCGTTTGTGAGAAGCTCAATAAGAATTGAATGCGGGACGCGCCCGTCAATGATATTTGCTTTTTTAACACCTCTGCGTACCGCTTCAACGCAGCAGTCAATTTTCGGGATCATTCCTCCCGAAATGATGCCCTGTTTTTTCAGGTACGGAACTTCGCTTACTCCGACCGACGGAATAAGTGTGCTTTCGTCATCCTTGTCACGGAGAAGCCCGACAATATCTGTCATAAGAAACAGGCTTTCTGCCTTCATTTCCGCAGCTATCCGAGCAGCCGCAGTGTCGGCGTTGATATTATAAACAGTTCCGTCGTCGCTGCTTGCGAGCGTGGAAATTACAGGAATATAGCCATTTGCAAGAGCGTCGTTGATAACAGTCGGGTCGATTTTCGTAATTTCGCCTACATATCCGAGGTCGGGGTTGAGCTGCTTCGCTTCGATCATATGCCCGTCAAGACCGCAAAGACCGAGCGCCTTACCCTTGTGCTGATAAAGCATGTCAACGAGAGCCTTGTTGACCTTTCCGCAGAGAACCATCTGAACAATTTCAACGGTTTCCTCATCGGTGTATCTCAGACCGTTCACAAATTTGCTTTCCTTACCTACGCGCTTTAACATATCGTTTATTTCAGGTCCGCCGCCGTGAACAAGCACGATTTTCATACCGATAGCGCTCAGCAGTACAATGTCCGACATAACCGCCTGTTTTAGCGCGTCGTTCGTCATAGCGTTTCCGCCATACTTTACGACAATAACCTTATTGGAGTATTTCTGTATGTAGGGAAGTGCGTCGCTTAAAATCGAAGCGCGCGTGTCATTGTTAATCTGTATCATTTCGTCCACCTCAGCTTCTGTAATCGCCGTTGATTTTAACGTAATCGTATGTTAAGTCACAGCCCCAGGCGGTAGCCTGCGATTTTCCCTGATTAAGGCTGATGTAAATTTCGATTTCGTCCTCGGTCAGGATTTTTTTAGCCTCGTCTTCGGAAAATTCAACACCGGCGCCGTTTCTGCAAACAGCGATTTTTCCCGCTCTTGATTCGAGGTCAACGTCAACCTTATCAATGTCAAATTCCGCGTCGGCATAGCCAATCGCACAGAGAACGCGTCCCCAGTTTGCGTCCGCGCCGAACATAGCGCACTTGAAAAGGGGAGAGCGGATAACGCTTTTAGCAACGATAATCGCTGTATCAAGGTCGGGCGCGCAGGAGCAGATACAAGTGAGCAGCTTTGTTGCGCCCTCGCCGTCTTTAGCGAGCATTCTGGTGAGATTTGACATAACCTGATAAAGCGCCGCCTTAAAGGTGTCAAATTCTTCACCCTCCGCTGAAATTTCAGCATTTCCCGCAAGACCGTTTGACATAAGCATACAGGTGTCGTTTGTTGACTGGTCGCCGTCAACGGAAAGACAGTTGTAGGTAATTTTAACAATCTCAGAGAGTGCCTTTTGGAGCATTTCAGCTGAAATCGCACAGTCGGTTGTGATAAAATTCAGCGTTGTCGCCATATTCGGGTGAATCATACCGCTGCCCTTAGCCATACCGCCAAGGCGGCAGGTTTTCCCGTCGATTTCAAATTCAACGGCATATTCCTTTTTAACAGTATCGGTTGTCATGATCGCCGTCGCCGCTTCGATATTTCCCGTGTACGAAAGCTTTTCGACAAGCTTCGGAACAGCCGCCTTTATCGGTTCAATCGGGAGGATCTGACCGATAACTCCTGTTGAAGCAACGATAACCTGTTCGGTGGAAATTCCCAGCGCTTCGGCGGTAAGTCGGCACATTTCAGTGGCTTTTTCAATGCCATCGGCGTTGCAGGTGTTTGCGTTCTTTGAGTTTACGATAACAGCCTTCGCTTTTCCGTCGCTTTTTTCAAGGTTGCTTTTTGTAACGATAACAGGCGCACCTTTTACCTTGTTTGAGGTGTAAACGCCCGCTGCGTTGCACATCACATCGGAAACCACCATTGCAATGTCGTTTTTGACATTGCTTACAGGCGCTTCATGTCCATCGGTAACAGCGCTTTTTTTTATTCCGCAGTAAACACCGCTTGCTTTAAACCCTTTTGCAGCACAAACGCCGCCGCTTATACATTCCATTTTGATTACCTCTCTCACACAAGACCCGTGGTTTCGTCTGCGCCCATCATTATGTTAAGACACTGGACAGCCGCGCCGCTTGCGCCCTTTCCTAAATTGTCGAAACGTGAACAAACGAGAATTTGTTCATCATTACCGCAGACAATTATCTGCATACGATTTGTATTTTCAAGCTCGTTTGCGCCGATAAAGCCGCCGTTAAGCACATCTTCTCCGTTCACATCTGCGACAGATATGAACAGGCTGCCTTTATAATGCTCGTCGAACATTTCCTTAACATCTGCGGGAGTGCATTTCTTGTTCAAAAGGCGTGTGTGCAGCGGCAGGTATACAGCCATTCCTGCGAAATAGTCGCAGACGTACGGGTTGAACATAGGCTTGAAATCAAGTCCCGAAACAGCCTTCATTTCGGGGAGGTGCTTATGTCCCTGCGCAAGTGCGTACTGTCGCGGAGTATCAAATTCCTTTGCACGGTCGGGAGCTTCGTACTGGGCAATTCCTTTTTTTCCTGCTCCGCTGTAACCTGAAACGGCATGAACTGTAACGGGATAATCCTTCGGGAGAATACCATGTGAAACGAGCGGGTATGCCATCGAAAGAAAACCGCTTGCGTAGCAGCCGGGGACAGCAACTCTTTTCGAGCTGATGATTTTTTCGCGGTGAGCTGCCGAAAGCTCAGGGAAACCGTAAGCCCAATCGGGGTTTGTACGGTGAGCGGTTGACGCGTCGATAATACGTGTGTTCGGATTCTCAACAAGCGAAACCGCTTCTATTGCGGCTGCGTCGGGCAGACACAGAAAAGTGAAATCCGAAGAATTGATCAGCTTTTTCCGCTCTTCGGTATCCTTTCGCTTGTCGGGGTCTATTATTAAAAGCTCAATATCGCTTCTGTTCTTAAAACGCTCAAGGATTTTTAGTCCCGTTGTTCCTTCCTGACCGTCAATAAATACCTTTACCATTTCAATTGCTCCCTTTTATTGTTGTGTATAAAACATACTCATTCCCGCGCCGCGTTCATCGTTCGGGCGGCGCATAAAGCCGACTTTTTCATAAAAAGGCTCTTTATCCTTTGCGGAGAGGAGTGAAACCATCGTTGTTTCTCCCGCCTCAACATATCCGCTTTTTACAAAATCCATAAGCTGAGAAATCATTTGCTTGCCGATTCCCCGGCGCTGAAAATCCGGGTGAACAATAACGTCAACCACAAGCAGGTGATATCCGCCGTCGCCCACCGCTCTTGCCATCGAAATTGTTTTTCCGTCACATTTTCCAACGGTTATAAAGCGGGAATTTGGAATGCTTATGTTGAACTGTCGCTTTGAAATCGGACACCAGCCGACAAGTTCACGCAGCTCGTTATAATCCTCGTATGTAATTTCCTTTTCAAATGTTATCATAGCTTTTCACGCACCAGTTTGATCTGAAGTTCAACGCTTTCAGGCGAAGGTCCGCCGTAGGATTTTCGTTCCTTAACACATGTTTCAAGGCTTATCGCAGCGTAAACATCTTCGTCGAAAAGTTCGGTTTTTTCCTTGTATGCTTCAAGCGGAAGCTTTTCAAGAACTGTATTTTTTGAAATACATTCGGCAACAAGTCCGCCTGTGATCTTGTATGCGTCGCGGAAGGGCATACCCTTTTTAACGAGATAGTCTGCGCAGTCCGTAGCGTTAATGAAGCCGCGTGCGGCAGCGTTACGCATATTTTCCTTATAAACGCTCATTGTTGAAAGCATCGGGATAAATGTAGAAAGACAAAGCTTAACATTATCAATCGCATCAAAAATCGCCTCCTTATCTTCCTGCATATCCTTATTGTAAGCGAGCGGAAGTCCCTTCATCATCGTGAGCAGCGTAACGTTGTCGCCGAATACTCTTGCGGTCTTGCCGCGGACAAGTTCTGCAATGTCGGGATTCTTCTTCTGCGGCATTATGCTTGAACCTGTCGCGAAAGCGTCGTCAAGCTCAATAAATTTAAATTCCCAGCTGCACCAGAGGATTATTTCCTCTGAAAAACGGGAAAGGTGCATCATAATAATGGAAATGGCGGAAGAAAGCTCGATACAGAAATCGCGGTCGGAAACGCCGTCAAGGGAGTTCGCCATAGGCTCGTCAAAACCAAGCAGGGAAGCTGTTCTGAATCGGTCGGTGTTGTAGGTTGTTCCGGCAAGCGCTCCGCTTCCGAGAGGACAAACGTTCATACGCTTGTTCACATCATCAAGACGTTCCACATCACGCAGAAACATCTGTGCATAAGCCATTAAATGATGCCCGAAGGTTATCGGCTGAGCACGCTGTAAATGCGTGTAGCCCGGCATAATCGTATCTTTATAACGGTCTGCAATGTCGCAAAGTGTTTCTGTGAGCTTATGAACAAGACTATGAACATTTTTTATTTCATCGCGCAGATAAAGGCGGATATCAACTGCGACCTGGTCGTTTCTGGAACGTGATGTGTGCAGTCTTTTTCCAACGTCGCCAAGGCGCTTCGTAAGCTCAGCCTCAACAAACATATGAATATCCTCAGCGTTCGGTTCGAACAAAAGCCGTCCGTTTTCAATATCATCGAGGATCTCTTTAAGCTCTCCGATTATGGTGAGGCTGTCCTCCATAGTGATTATACCTTGTTCACCGAGCATTGTTGCATGAGCGATACTGCCCTCAATATCGTTTTTGTACATTCTACAGTCAAATGAAATGGAGGAGTTGAATGCGTTTACTTCGCTGTCCACTTCCTTTGAAAAACGTCCTGCCCACATTTTTTCCATATCTGCTTCCAAACCTTTCCGCTGTAAAAGAAATAAATAGAAACAGGCTTTTTCAGCCTGTTTCTATATTCAAAGCTGTTTTACTGAAATTATTACTTTCTGTTTTCGTCGAGGAGCGCCTTAACCTTAATCGGGAGTCCGAACAGGTTGATAAATCCGTCAGCGTCCTTCTGGTTGTAAACATCGTCCTCGTTAAACGAAGCAAAATCTTCGCTGTAAAGCGTGTAGGGAGATGTAACGCCTGCGTTGATGATGTTGCCCTTGTAGAGCTTAAGCTTTACTTCACCTGTGCAGGTTTCCTGCGTCTTGTCAACGAATGCGTCCATTGCTTCTCTTAAAGGAGTGAACCACTGTCCGTTGTATACGAGGTCGGCGTACTTGAGCGCAAGACCTGCCTTGTAGTGCTGTGTTTCCTTATCAAGGCAGATTGTTTCGAGAACATCATGCGCGTGGTAAAGAATCGTTCCGCCGGGTGTTTCGTAAACGCCTCTGGACTTCATACCAACAAGTCTGTTTTCAACAACGTCGTAAAGACCGATACCGTTTTCGCCGCCGATTTTGTTAAGAGTCTTGATAAGCTTAACGCCGTCCATCTTTTCTCCGTTAAGAGCAACGGGAACACCCTTTTCAAAGCTGATTGTTACATATGTAGGCTTATCGGGAGCCATTTCGGGGGAAACGCCGAGCTCAAGGAAGCCGGGCTTGTTGTACTGCGGCTCGTTTGCAGGATCTTCAAGATCCATACCCTCGTGAGAAAGGTGCCAGAGGTTCATATCCTTAGAATAGTTTGTTTCTCTTGTGATTTTGATCGGAACATTGTGAGCTTCTGCGTACTCGATTTCCTGTTCTCTGGACTTGATATCCCAGATTCTCCAAGGAGCGATTACGGTGAGGTTAGGAGCGAGAGCCTTGATTGTAAGCTCAAAACGAACCTGGTCGTTGCCCTTACCTGTGCAGCCGTGGCAGATAGCGTCAGCATTTTCCTTCTTCGCGATTTCAACAAGTCTTTTAGCAATGGGGGGACGTGCAAAGGAAGTACCGAGGAGGTAGCCTTCGTAGCGTGCGCCAGCCTTGAGCGTCGGGAAAATAAAGTCGTTTACAAATTCGTCCTGAATGTCCTCAATGTAAAGCTTGGAAGCGCCTGTTTTCTTAGCGCGTTCTTCAAGACCGTCAATTTCTGCGTCCTGACCTACGTTTCCCGCAACACAGATTACCTCGCTTCCAGGATAGTTTTCGTGAAGCCACGGAATAATAATAGAGGTATCAAGACCGCCCGAATAAGCAAGTATGATTTTTTTGATTTCTTTAGCCATGGAAGTTTTCTCCTTTGAAAAAATATTCTATTACCATTATACAACAAATATTCATTTTGTCAAGGGAAAATATCCAATTAAATGTATATTATACTGAATATTTCGCATAAAGTGTGAATATTTTGAATATTATGAATGTTCATATATCCAGAATCGCATGAAAAAGATGAAAAAAACGATTGACTTTTGAATTGTTCACGTGTATAATAAAGATATGAACAGTTATTCGGAGGTTGATTATGCAGCTGAATGAAAAAATGGAAATATTGATATTCAGAAAGAATATCAGCAAGTCGGAACTTGCCGAAAAAGCGGGGGTTACGTACCGCGGACTTGCAAATTACCTTAATGGGTCAAGAAAGCCGAAAGGTGATGTTCTGGAACGAATCGCTAAGGCGCTTGACACAACCGCCGAGTTTTTGGGCGATGACGCGAAGGGGCTAGTTTTAAACAGCAAGGAGCGACTTGTTTTTAATTCAAAAACCGACAGCAACACGCTTCGTGAGGCGGCTGAGTATCTCGAAAAGGGCAAGGAGCTTTTCTCACGCGAGGATATGACGGACGACGATAAGAAATCGCTGTTTTCCTGTCTTACCGAAATATATTTCGGTTCGACGGCCAAAAACGACAAATGTTCATAACCGGCAGCAATATGAATAGGAGGCTTGCTTATGGAAAAAGAAAAAATAGAGCGCATAAATTTTCTGGCGCGGAAGTCTAAAACAGAAGCTTTGACCGCCGAAGAAAAAGAGGAGCAAAACGCTTTGCGTACTGAATATCGTCAGCACATGATGAATTCGTATATGCCGCAGCTTAAAAATACATATATAATAGAAAAAGACGGCACAAAAAGAAAACTTATTAAGGATTAAAAATGAAATACTTGGATTATTGCTATACCTGCATTTTTGACGACGATTTTAATATAGTATGGACGGATAATAACAGCCTGTTCAGAAGGTTGGCGCGTCGTCATGAAATGCTGAAAAAACGCCTGTTTAATGCGAGGCGCACGGACACGGTTTATTATGAACTTACGGCTGATAAAAACAAGTATCTGATCAAGGCGAATCTTCTTCCCGACCGTCGGATTATCTGCCGCGCGGCTTTGCGGCTGCCCGAAAGCGTCCTGACGAATGAAGAACTTTTTAATGATGTCGATAATATTCGGTTCAGCTCGCTGAACGCAATTTCTATGGCGCAGACAATCCGTAACCGCATTAAAAATACCGCACCCCTTTCGGTAAAGGAATCAATAAATGCTCAGATAAAGCAGATGACTAACGTTTATTCTGATTGTATGAACATTTTACAGCTTTTTGAAAATGAAAGTAACGCTGAATGGATCTCGCTTGAAAAATTTCTTATTCATGTTTTTGACAGGCTTTATTTTTCCACTCGCGGTATAAGAAAAGATATTTCTTATTGCATTATGCTCCATAAACCGTTCTGGCTGCTTGATTATAAGCATCTTGAAACGGTGATTTTTAATATAGGAAAGCTTATTCTTATATTAACAGCTTACGGGAACGGCGGAATGATAACTATTCGCTCAATAAGCGATACGATTATCCGTTTTACTGTTGAATTTAGCTACCAGCAGAATTACCCGCTATGTAATTGCCAGACTGAAATGCGTGTGATCCGTCATCTTTTTGAATTGATGGACGGAGAAATTGACTTTTTCCAGGAAAAAGATAATGTGGTTTTAGAAGGGTATATTTGTTCCGAAAGCTCATATTATATAAGTAAGGTTAAATGCTCGTTAAGGTATGAACCTGATTTGGAATTTCGTGATCTGCGCGGACCGGAGCGAACGAAGAGTCGTATTTACTGCTGGCTTTATAAGGTTCAGGAACATTCGTATCTGAGAAGCTATGTTGAGGAGTTTCCCGATATAGAAGACCCGTATCTTTCACTCTGGCGAATGATTTTTGAGGGCGCAGCCGAAAGAGCTTTTTTTGAAGAGTAGTTTTTAGTGTTCTTTTTTGATTCAGTCACGACATTATCACAAACTTATCACACGGCTGGGTTATAATACAAAATGTTAAAGGGGGGTAGTTCCCTTTGACTGATTAATGATGAATTAATCATAATTTCCTCTCCCAACATTTCATTTTAATCTTATTTCATTTCGCTTCATCAACGATGGAGCACCGTTCAGTAAGAACCGTAGGCTCTTGACTGAACTTTTTTTTTACAGTTTTATCATCGAAAGGCGGGACGTAAATGTACAAGATTTTGATTGCAGACGACGAACAGAAAATCCGTGAGGTTATACGGGAATATGCCGAATTTGAGGGACATGAGGTTTTCGAAGCTGTTGACGGAATGCAGGCTGTTGAAATGGCAAAAAATAACGATTTTGATATCATTATTCTTGATGTAATGATGCCGAAGCTCGATGGCTTTTCAGCTTGTAAGGAAATCAGAAAGTTTAAGAACACTCCTGTTCTTATGCTCTCTGCGCGCGGAGAGGAATACGATAAGCTTTTCGGATTTGAAATCGGCGCAGATGATTACGTAGTAAAGCCTTTTTCGCCGAAGGAGGTCCTCGCGCGAGTAAATGCGATTATCAAGCGTAATTCTCCGGCAAGCGTTCAAAGCGATGTCGCGAAATTTGAAGGACTTGAAATAAATTTTACAGCGCGTAATGTTTTCGTTGACGGCGTCCGTGCGAACCTTACGCCTAAGGAATATGATCTGCTGTTTTATCTTGTGAGAAATAAAAATATTGCTCTTACGAGAGATAAGCTTCTCGCCGAAGTCTGGGGATATGACTTTTTCGGCGATGACAGAACAATTGACACGCATATTAAAATGCTCAGAAATAATCTTGGCGAATACCGTAAGTTTATCGTGACGCTTCGCGGAATGGGGTATAAGTTTGAAGTCCAGTGAGAAAACCGACAGCGTATTTAATAGTATACGTTTTCGTATATGGCTGATCATGCTTCTTTTTTCTGTTGGAATACTTATTTTTGTGTATTTTTCTCAGGTTGTGCTTATGCCCGTTATATACGAGTATATGAAAACGCAGGAGTGTGTTGAAACATCTCTTGAAATCAAGAAAGTCTGGTATGCTTCCGATTTTGTACAGGTGCGTAAAACTGTTGAGAAAAACGCGCGTGAAAAACAGCTCGGTATCCTTATTCATATTCCTGCCGATATAACCGGCGGTATTCCGCTTACGTATTCCTGCGACTCGACAGGTTCGTCCGTTTCGATCGACCGCCGAATAAGCGACGAAATGGTTGAAGAACTTCAGAAATCAAAAACAGGAACGCTTTTTTTCCCTGTGCGCGAAGAGGAGCGGGAATCGCTGCTGCTTGCAACGTATGTTGAACCCAAAGATGAAATAACTGGATATATTTTTATATATTCCTATCTTGAACCAACAGGAACAACAACGCAAATTTTAAAAAGCATATTTTTTATGTCATCGTCCGTTCTGATTTTATGCAGCCTTATAATTTCATTCTTTATTTCGAGTCGCGTTGCGCGACCTATTGTAAACATTTCGCGTTCGGCAAATAAGCTTATAAACGGCGAATTTAATATGCAGCCGCGCGATAATGAATACTATGAAATTAAAATGCTTAAAGAAAATCTGAATATGGCTTCGACGGAAATCGCAAGAGTCGAAACACTTCGCCGCGACCTGCTGGCTAATGTATCGCACGACCTGCGGACCCCGCTCACCATGATTAAGGCATATGCAGAAATGATACGCGATCTATCGGGCGACTGTCCCGAAAAACGTACAAAGCATTTGCAGGTTATAATCGACGAAACAGACAGATTGACGCTGCTTGTTTCGGATATTCTTAATCTGTCTAAGCTCCAGAGCGGTATGATTGAGATGGATATGAAAGCTATTGATTTCAGTTCATATCTTCGTGAAATCGTTTCGCGTTTTTCGATGCTTGAGCAAACCGAAGTCAATCTTGAAATGCAGGACGATGTTTATATAAGTGCCGATTCAAAGCAGCTCGGTCAGGCTGTTTATAATCTTATTATAAACGCTATAAATTATTCAGGCGAGGATATAGTTTCCGTCCGGTTGAACACGATAAAGGGCGGAAGAGTCCGCTTTGAGGTTTCGGATTCGGGGATAGGGATACCGAAGGAACAGCTTCCGTATATCTGGGAGCGCTATTATAAGGTTGACCGCTCGGAAAACTATAAGCGTGCGGTAAAGGGTACAGGTCTTGGACTGTCTATTGTAAAGAGCGTTTTTGAACGTCACGGCTTCAATTACGGCGTAGACAGCGAGGTCGGAAAGGGAAGCACCTTCTGGTTTGAATGCCAGCAGGTTAAGATGAAAAATGTCGGAGCAGATATATCGGATAACAAATGACGACGATGGTATAACGGTAGAACGTTTTCTGCGCGGAAAGGGATTCGGAAGAAGCGCACTGTCTAGCCTGAAACGGTATGAGGATGGAATGACTTGTAACGGAAATCAGATCAGGACGATAGATATGCTGCATACGGGTGATATTCTTAAAGTCAATTTGTATGACGGCTCGGATATTATCCCGAACGATTCGCTTAATGTTCCGGTAGTCTACGAGGATAATGAGCTGATTGTGTTCAATAAGCCTGCTTTTATGGCAGTTCATCCGTCAATCGGTCACCCGAATGATACGCTTGGTAACTATTACGCCGCGCTGTTTCCGAATACTGCGTTCCGATGCGTGAACAGGCTTGACAGGAACACTTCCGGGCTTGTGATTGCTGCAAAAAGCCGTCCCGCTGCAATGCTTCTGAACGAAAAAAGGTTTTCTCCGCGAAAGCTTTATTACGCAGTCGCGGCGGGTGATCTGTCTGCTGAATACGGCAGCTGCGGCGAAATAATCGCACCGATTGCCCGAAAATCAGAGAGCATAATAACTCGCGAGGTGAACCCGGCGGGAAAATATGCTCATACGGTTTTTAAGGTGATCGAAAATAGTACGGAGCATTCTTTCCTTGAAATTTCCCTTGTGACGGGACGGACTCACCAGATTAGAGTTCATTTTTCCAGCGTCGGTCACCCGCTGTTGGGTGATGAGCTTTACGGCGGCGATATGCGGCTGATAAACCGTCAGGCGCTCCATTGCGGACGTGCAGAGCTTGTCCAGCCTGTTACCGGGAAGAAAATTGTGTTAAAGGCGGAGCTGGCTGAGGATATAAGGGCGGTTTTGCTGAATAATGCAATACAGCTATGAGAAAACGGCAATTCACTTTTTTGTGAAAATGTGGTATTATATAGGTAAAGCGAATAATGCGATTGAACCTCCCATTTGTTTCGCTGCTCGATTTTTCTGCATTCGGTGCATTTGCCGTGGATTTTTATCCGTGCGCCGAATGTGATATATCGGTTTATGAGAAAATGATTTACAAATGAAACAGCTGCTTAAGGCGGCTGTTTTTTATAACGCAGATATATAAAAAAACATATATCATATATGAATATTTGAGAATACCAAATGTTAAAGAATTGTGATATAATAAAAAAGATAATGGGGACTTAAGTCGATTTTCGAGGTGTACAGTGCGAAAGTTGAGTTAATTCCGTGTCCATAAAAAAGAGCAAAAGGAGAGCAACAGATATGTATAGGATTGTCAGAAAAAAAAATCTGAACCCGACAGTTACGCAGATGGAAATCGAAGCGCCGCTTGTTGCAAAAAAAGCTAAGCCCGGTCAGTTTATCATCCTGCGTGTAGACAGCGAGGGCGAAAGAATCCCGCTTACGGTTGCAGGCTGTAATCCCGAAGAGGGAACAGTAAAAATTATCTTCCAGATTGTCGGAGGAACGACCGAAGCGCTTAACCATAAGTCCGAGGGTGAATTTATTCAGGACTTTGTAGGTCCGCTCGGAGTAGCAACCCAAACAGAAGGTATAAAAAAGGTATGTATTATCGGCGGCGGTGTTGGCTGCGCTATCGCTATGCCTATTGCCGAGGAATTTCATAAGCTCGGCGCAGATGTTACAAGCATCATAGGCTTCAGAAGTAAGGATATCGTTATTCTTGAAGATGAATTCAATGAGTATTCCGACCGCGTTGTTCTTATGACAGACGACGGCTCTTACGGACGTCATGGAAATGTTACTGTTCCGCTTAAGGAAATGCTTGAAGGCGGCGAAAAGTTTGATATGATCATAACGATCGGTCCGCTTATTATGATGAAGTTCGTTGTTGCTGCGGCGAAGCCTTTCGATATCCCCGTTACCGTTTCAATGAACCCGATTATGATTGATGGAACAGGTATGTGCGGCGGCTGTCGTCTGACTCTTCATCAGGACGGCAAAAAGGTGATTAAGTTTGCCTGCGTTGACGGTCCCGATTTTAACGGCTACGAGGTAGATTTTGACGAGGCAATGTCGCGCGGAAGAATGTACTCTGATTTTGAGCGTAAGGCTCACGAAGAAACCTGTAATCTTTTTAAGAATGTGTAAGGAGAAGAGCAATGGCTATCGAACCTAAAAAGCATGAAATGCCTACGCAGGACGCGAAAGCGAGAGCCTGCAATTTCAACGAGGTTGCACTCGGATATACGAAGGAGATTGCCGTTGAGGAAGCTAACCGCTGTCTTAACTGCAAGACAAGACCGTGCGTAAGCGGCTGTCCCGTAAATATTGAAATTCCCGATTTTATTTCACGTATAAAGGAAGGCGATTTTGAGGGAGCGTACAAGGTTATTTCAAAATCATCTTCTCTCCCCGCTGTCTGCGGCCGCGTATGTCCGCAGGAATCGCAGTGCGAGAGTAAGTGTACGCTCGGAATCAAGTTTGAGCCTGTCGGAATCGGCAGACTTGAACGCTTTGTTGCCGACTGGCACAATGAAAATGCGCAGGGGCTTCCCGAAAAGCCTGAGTTTAACGGTCACAGAGTAGCGGTCGTTGGTTCGGGACCGTCCGGTCTTACCTGCGCAGGCGACCTTGCGAAGAAGGGCTATAAGGTTACCGTTTACGAGGCGCTCCACACTGCCGGCGGTGTTCTTGTGTACGGTATTCCTGAATTCAGACTTCCTAAGGCTATTGTAGCTAAGGAGGTTGAAACTCTTAAGGCTCTCGGCGTTGATATTGAAACTAACGTTGTAATCGGAAAAACGCTTACCATCGACGAGCTTTTTGAGGACGGCTTTGAGGCTGTATTTATCGGTTCCGGTGCAGGTCTGCCTAAGTTTATGGGAATTGACGGCGAGGGACTTAAGGGCGTTTACTCGGCTAACGAGTTCCTGACCAGAAGCAATCTGATGAAGGCATACCGTGATGACTCGGCAACGCCTATTATGAAGGGTGGAAAGGTCGTTGTTGTCGGCGGCGGAAACGTTGCAATGGACGCAGCGAGAACTGCGCTTCGTCTTGGCGCACAGGTAAGCATTGTGTACCGCCGTTCTATGGAAGAACTTCCCGCACGTCGTGAAGAAGTTGAACACGCAATGGAAGAAGGAATCGAGTTCAAGCTCCTTCATAACCCGGTAAGAATTATCGGTTACGAAAATCCCGATGATCCGCGTGATTCTAAAAATGGCTTTGTTAAGGCGATTGAATGTGTTCGTATGGAACTTGGAGAACCCGATGAAAAGGGTCGCCGCCGTCCTGTCGAGGTAAGCGGAAGCGAGTTTCTTATGGACGCTGACTGCGTAATTATGGCGCTCGGAACCTCTCCCAACCCGCTCATCAAGAATACAACAAGCGGACTTGAAACCCAGAAGTGGGGCGGAATTGTCGTTGAAGAAAATACAGGTCTTACCTCCAGAGAGGGCGTTTATGCAGGCGGCGACGCTGTAACAGGCGCAGCGACCGTTATACTTGCAATGGGCGCAGGAAAAACCGCCGGTAAGGCTATTGACGAATACTTAAGCTCTAAATAAGGTTACATCTGAAACACGGCAGCTCGTACGCGGATTTGAATTCTACGCGTATGAGTATGCCGACGTGTTCGGGTGAAGAATAAGCGGTATTGTGCTGACGTATATCGATAAATGCAATACCGATATGAAAAACAAGCAATTCCGAAACCTGTCGGATTGTGATAAAATAAAGGTATCACCGGACAATATCGGACAAAACGTGCGGTGAAGCCTGAATGTCAAAAATAAAACAGAGGATGGTGCAACATGAACAAAATCTCCATTATCGGAACCGGCAGCGTCGGCTCCACAATCGCCTACTCCATTGCAATGATGGGAATGGCTTCCGAAATCGTAATGATTGACATTAACAGCGAAAAGGCACTCGGCGAGGCTCTCGACATCAGACAGGGTACTCCTTTCTGCGCGCCTTGTTCGATTTATGCGGGCGACTATCCCGACGCTAAGGATTCCAACATCGTAATTCTTACATCGGGTATGGCAAGAAAAGCGGGTCAGTCCCGTCTTGAGCTTGCACAGGTAAATATCGACATCACTAAGTCGATTATCCCTGAAATTACAAAGCACGCGCCCGACGCTACATACATTATAGTATCCAACCCCGTTGATATTCTTACCTATACTTTCCATAAGATTTCCGGACTTCCCGAAAGCCACATCATCGGTTCGGGTACAATCCTTGACACGGCTCGTCTGCGCGCAAGGCTTTCCGAATACTATAATATAAGCCAGAATAATGTTCATGCTTACGTTTTTGGCGAACACGGAGATTCTTCCTTTATCCCGTGGTCTGTTGCTAATATATCCAATGTTCCGATCAGCGAATGCGGTAATATTTTCTCCACATCCGAATTTACATATCCCGAAATCAACTACGCTGAGGTTGAGGAATACGTAAGAAAGTCGGGTGGACGCGTTATCGCACGTAAGGGAGCAACCTTCTATGCAGTATCTATGTCCGTATGCCATATCTGCAAGAGCGTTTTAAGCGGCATTGATACAACGATGACTGTTTCGACAATGATGCACGGCGAGTACGGAATTGAAGATGTTTGTCTTAGTACGCTTAACTCTGTCGGACGTAACGGTGTTCACAACAAGGTAAACGTTCCGCTTACCGATGATGAAATCACTAAGCTCCGTTACAGCGCTGACACCTTAAAGGATGTTATCAGTAATCTTAAAATATAAGGAAAGGTGAAACGAAATGGAATATCGTATCGAACACGACTCCATGGGCGAAATGAAGGTTCCTGCCGACCGTCTTTGGGCTGCTCAGACGCAGAGAAGCCATGAGAATTTTGAAATCGGCGTGGATATCGAAACAATGCCCAGAGAAATTACTCATGCCTTCGGCATACTCAAAAAGGCTGCCGCGCTTGCTAATGCAGAGCTTAAGCCTGAAAAGATGACCGGAGCAAAGCTTGCGGCAATCTCCGCTGCTTGTGACGAGGTTATTTCCGGCGAGCTTAACAGCCACTTCCCGCTTGTCGTATGGCAGACAGGTTCCGGCACTCAGTCTAATATGAACGCGAACGAGGTAATCGCAAACCGCGCAAATCAGATTGCAGGTGAAAAGCTTTGCCACCCCAACGATGATATCAATATGAGCCAGTCCTCTAATGATACATTCCCGACAGCAATGCACATTTCCGCTGTTCTCGCGGTTGAAGATAAGCTTCTTCCCGCAGTTGAAATGCTTATCGCAACATTTAAGCGTCTTGAAGAGGAGAATGAGGGCATTGTAAAATCAGGACGTACACATTTACAGGACGCAACTCCGATAAAGTTCAGCCAGGAGATTTCCGGTTGGAGAAGCAGCCTTGAAAAGGACGCTGAGCTTCTTAAAATGGCGGTCAAGCCGCTTCACGAACTTGCTCTCGGCGGAACTGCTGTCGGAACAGGTCTTAACGCTCCCGCAGGTTTCTCCGAGCTTGTCGCAAAGAAGGTTGCTGAACTTACAGGAAAGTCTTTCGTAACAGCTGCGAATAAATTCCACGCTCTTACATCAAAGGACGAAATTGTTTTCGCTCACGGCGCTATAAAGGCAACGGCTTGCGATATGATGAAGATTGCGAACGACGTTCGCTGGCTCGCAAGCGGTCCGCGCGACGGTCTCGGCGAAATCCATATCCCCGAAAACGAGCCCGGTTCTTCGATTATGCCCGGTAAGGTTAATCCTACTCAGTGCGAGGCTGTAACAATGGTTGCCGTTCAGGTTATGGGTAACGATGTTGCGGTTGGAATGGCTGCTTCTCAGGGTAATTTCGAGCTTAACGTATTTATGCCCGTAACGATTTACAATTTCTTACAGTCCGCTCGTCTGCTCGCAGAGGCAATTGTTTCGTTCAATAAGAACTGCGCGGTAGGAATTACAGCAAACCGTGAGAAGATGCACCATAATCTCCACAATTCGCTTATGCTTGTAACAGCTCTTAACCCGTATATTGGTTATGAAAATGCTGCAAAGACAGCGAAAAAGGCGTATAAGGATAATATTTCCCTTAAGGAAGCCTGCGTTGAGCTTGGTTTCCTTACCGCAGAAAAGTTTGATGAAGTATTCCATCCCGAACAGATGGTTTAACACCGATGAAAGGAATGGTCTGAAATGAAGGTCAGCTATTTTCCCGGCTGTACTCTCCGGACAAAGGCTAAGGATCTTGATTTTTATGCACGTAAATGCGCGGAAATCCTGGGTGTTGAAATGTGCGAAATTGAGAACTGGCAGTGCTGCGGCGGTGTATTCGTAAGCGCAAAGGACGAGGTAGCTTCCAAGCTGCCGAGCGTCCGCGCGCTTGCTGCCGCAAGAGATTGCTCCCAGCCGCTTGTTACGGTATGTTCAGCTTGTCATAACGTTATTAAGCAGACAAATAATGCGATGAGCAGCGATGAGGTATTCGCTTCTAAGGCGAACACTTATATGGCTCAGGATAAGAACCCGACTGAACCGTATCACGGCGAAACGACGGTTTACCATTATCTCGAAATGCTCCGCGATCTTGTCGGCTTTGACAAAATTAAGGAAGCGGTCGTAAAGCCGCTTACAGGGAAGAAGGTTGCAGCTTATTACGGCTGTATGCTTCTTCGTCCGGGAAAGGTAATGAAATTTGACGATGTTGAAAATCCTCGTATTATGGAGGATTTCATCACCACACTCGGCGCAGAGCCTGTTGTTTATCCGCAGAGAAATGAATGCTGCGGCGGATATATCGCCCTTGAGGACGCTGATTCGGCGAAGAAAAAGTCGAACGCCGTAAGTGCGAGCGCAGCAAACCACGGCGCAGAGATCATCGTTACCGCCTGTCCGCTTTGCAAATACAATCTTGTGAAGAACGGAAGCGAGCTTCCCGTTGTATACTTTACCGAGCTTCTTGCTGAAGCACTCGGTGTTAAGGAGGGTACTCATGCAGAATAAAACCGAACGTCAGAAGGAACAGATCGAGCGTATGAGCGGCGTTGACGCACGTAAGTGTATGCGCTGCGGAAAATGTTCAGGAACTTGTCCTTCTTACGATGAAATGGAATATCACCCTCACCAGTTCGTTTATATGGTTGAAAACGGTGATATTGAAAGCCTTATGAAGTCGGATTCGATTTATAAGTGTCTTTCATGCTTTGCTTGCGTTGATCGCTGTCCTAGAGGCGTTGAGCCGGCAAAGCTTGTTGAAGCAATAAGACTTATGGTTATCCGCGAAAAGGGTGGAAATCACCTCACCGCGAACGATATTCCGGGACTTATTGACGAAGAAATGCCTCAGCAGGCAGTTATGAGCGCAATGCGCAAATATTCTAAGTAAGAAAGGAGAAACGAACCATGCAAAGAATTGGCGTATTTGTCTGCCACTGCGGTACTAATATTGCAGGAACGGTAGACGTTAAAACAGTGGCTGAAACTCTCGGAAAAGAGCCGGGCGTCGTTTTCTCCACAGATTATCAGTATATGTGTTCCCAGGCAGGTCAGAATATGATAAAGGACGCTGTTGCCGAGCATAAGCTCACAGGTATCGTTGTCTGCTCATGTTCGCCGCGTATGCACGAGGCTACCTTCCGCAAAACTGCGGCTGCTGCGGGAATCAACCCCTATATGGTGGAAATCGCAAATATTCGCGAGCAGTGCTCATGGGTACATAAGGATATTCCCGTCGGAACCGAAAAGGCAATTATTCTCGGTAAGGCGGCTGTTGCAAAGGTAAATCTTAACGCGCCCCTTACCCCCGGCGAAAGCCCTGTAACAAAGCGCGCGCTTGTCATCGGCGGAGGTATCGCCGGTATTCAGACTGCGCTTGATATTGCCGACGCAGGCTTCCCCGTTGATATCGTAGAAACAAAGCCTACCATAGGCGGTAAAATGGCTCAGCTCGATAAAACTTTCCCGACGCTCGACTGCGCGGCTTGTATCCTGACGCCTAAGATGGTAGATGTTGCTCAGAATGAAAAAATCCGTATCTTCTCCTACTCGGAAGTTACAGCTGTAAAGGGCTTCGTTGGTAATTTTGATGTAACGATCAAGCGTAAGGCGAGATTTGTTAAGGAAGATATTTGTACGGGTTGCGGTCTTTGCACCGAAAAGTGTCCTCAGAAAAATGTTCCTAACGAATTTAACCTCGGTATGGACAACCGCCGCGCAATTTATATTCCTTTTGCACAGGCTGTTCCGAAGGTTGCTACAATTGACCCTAACTACTGCACAATGCTTAAAACAGGTAAGTGCGGCGTTTGCTCAAAGGTTTGCTCCGCGGGCGCAATTGACTATAACGCTAAGGACGAGTTTGTTGAAGAAAAGTACGGCGCAATCGTTGTTGCAACGGGCTTCAACCCCATTTCAATGGACAAGTTTGACGAGTTCGCTTATTCCGAATCCAAGGACGTTATCACTTCTCTGGAGCTTGAACGTCTGATGAATGCGGCAGGTCCTACCGGCGGTACGCTCCTACGTCCCTCTGACGGCGAACACCCCCACACAATTGTTTTTGTACAGTGCGTTGGTTCGCGCTGCTCGGCTTGTGCGGAAAAGGGTAAGGAATACTGCTCGAAGATCTGCTGTATGTATACCGCAAAGCATGCAATGCTCATACGCGACAAGTATCCCGACACAGACGTTTACGTATTCTATATAGACGTTCGTACACCCGGTAAGAATTTCGATGAATTTTACCGCCGCGCCGTTGAAGAATACGGTGTGCATTATATAAAGGGTATGGTCGGAAAGGTTTCGCCCGAAGGCGGAAAGCTTAAGGTTCAGGCTTCCGATCTGATTTACGGAAAGCAGCTTCATATCGACGCGGATCTTGTTGTTCTTGCTGCTGCAATTGAGCCCGATAAGTCCGCAAGACCTCTCGCTACTATGCTTACGGCAAGTATGGATACCAACGATTTCTTTACCGAGGCTCACCCGAAGCTCCGTCCCGTAGAAAGCCCGACGGCAGGCGTGTTCCTTTCGGGAACCTGTCAGGGTCCGAAGGATATCCCCGAAACTGTTTCTCAGGCTGGTGCTGCCGCTTCAAAGGTAATCGGACTTCTCTGTAAGGATAAGCTTACAGGAAACCCGTGCGTTGCTCATTCGGATGAGATGATGTGCAACGGTTGCTCGACCTGTGAAAAGGTTTGCCCTTACGGTGCAATTTCCTATATCGATAAGGAGTTCAGAATGCCCGACAGAACCACAAAGGTTCGCCGTGTAGCTTCCGTAAATGAAGCTGTATGTCAGGGCTGCGGTGCTTGTACGGTAGCTTGTATGTCGGGAGCAATGGATCTTCGCGGCTTTACAAGCAAACAAATTATGGCGGAGGTAGACGCAATATGCAAGTAAATGATTATAAGCCGCTTATTGTGGCATTCTGCTGTAACTGGTGTTCGTATGCGGGCGCCGACCTCGCAGGAAATAACAGACTCAATTATCCCGCGGACGTAAAGATTATCCGTGTGCCCTGCTCGTGCCGAGTAAACCCGATGTTTATTCTTCGTGCTTTCCAGCGCGGTGCAGACGGCGTTATTATATGCGGCTGTCACCCCGGCGACTGCCACTATACTTCCGGTAACTATTACACACGCCGCCGTATGGCTCTCCTTTTCTCGATGCTCGATTATCTCGGCATTGAAAGAGAGCGTACCCGTGTTGAATGGGTAAGTGCGGCTGAAGGTGCAAAGTTTGCCGCAACAATGAACGACTTCGCCGAAAAGGTTGCTGCCCTCGGCGAGAACAAGAGATTGGAGGATTTGCGATGCAAGAAATAAAGCGTGAAATTCTCGTTTCAAAGGCTTCCGAATTGCTGAACAGCGGCGCAGTTGACCGCGTTTTCGGCTGGAAGAAGGGAGAATTCGATTACGATATTACGCCTGCAATATTCCGTACAGCAGACGAGCTTGAAAAGGAATTTGTATGGAACGACTTCTGCGGTGCAAACTTTTCCAAGTACCTTGTAAAGGAAACAGGAAAGAGCGAAAATAAGGTTCTTGTTTTCCTTAAGCCTTGTGATACATACAGCTTCAATCAGCTTCTCACTGAGCACAGATTTGACCGCGAAAAGGTTTATGTTGTCGGTGTTCCGTGTAACGGTATGCTTGACGCGGGACGTGTTAAGGCGGCTGCGGACGGTATTTCGGCTGTTCGTGAGGACGGCGACAAGGTTGTTGTTGAAACGCTTTATGACGGTGAAATCACACTCGACAGAACTGCTGTTCTTCCCGACAGATGCGTAAATTGCAAGTCCAAGAAGCACGTTGCCTATGATGAGCTTCTCGGAAGCGATGGCGAGGTTCTCGACTCGGCAAGATTTGACGAGGTTGAAAAAATCGAGAAGATGACTCCCGACGAACGCTTCGCATTCTGGCAGGGCGAGCTTTCACGCTGCATTCGCTGCAATGCCTGCCGCGACGTATGTCCCGCATGCACCTGCGAAAAGTGCGTATTTGACAACCCGAATTCGGGTGTTGAAAATAAGGCTGCCGCTAACTCGTTTGAAGAAAAGATGTTCCACATTATCCGTGCGTTCCACGTAGCCGGTCGCTGCACAGACTGCGGAGAATGTTCACGCGTCTGCCCGCAGCACATTCCGCTTCACCTGCTCAACCGTAAATTCATCAAGGATATTGATAATTTCTACGGCGGGTATCAGGCAGGTGCGGAGGTTGGAAGCCGCGCTCCGATTGTAAATTATACAACCGATGATTTAGAGCCTTCCGAGGCAGTAGAAAGAGGTGACGGAAATGCGTAAAATATCTTTAGATAAGCTTGACGTGCTTTTCGGCGCGATTTCCGAAGCTGATACGCTTTACCTCCCCGTTGATACAGAAGCGGGTGCGAAATATGAAAAATGGGAAAGTGGTAAGACTCTTTCAAATGCGCTTAACACTGTAAGAAGCGCAAAGGACTTCTTCTTCCCCCAGACTGAAAATCTTATGGATTTTAAGGTAGAAGGGAAGAGCATTGAGGTTATCGATACCCGCAGCGAGTGTGAGGATTTTGTAATCTTCGGTGTTCGCGCGTGTGATGTAAAGAGCTTTGAGGTTCTCGACCGCGTATTCCTTGCTGAGCCTGTTGACACTTATTATAAAAACCGCCGCGACCATGCGGTTATTATGTCAATGGCTTGTAATAAGCCTCACGAAACCTGCTTCTGCGGCACCTTCGGCATTGACGCGGCAGCTCCGGAGGGCGATATTGTCTGCTATAAAACAGACGACGCTCTTTATATGAACGCTGCAACCGATAAGGGCGCTGCACTTCTTGAAAAGCTCTCGTCAGTTACCGAAGAATGTGACGATTCTGCTGTAAATGAGCAGAAAAAGGTTATTAGGGAAAGACTTGAAAAGCTTCCTCTCGCAAACCTTTCCGCCGACGCATTCGGAAACGGAAAAACCTCCGTATTCTTCGACGCGCCTGAGTGGAAGGAGCTTTCCGAATCCTGCCTTGGCTGCGGCACCTGTACGTTCGTTTGCCCGACCTGCCAGTGCTACGATATAAAGGATTTCAATACCGGTCACGGCGTTCAGCGTTTCCGCTGTTGGGATTCATGTATGTACTCCGAATTTACAAAGATGTCGGCGGGTCAGCCCAGACTTACCCAGCTTGAGCGCTTCCGCCAGAGATTTATGCACAAGCTTGTGTACTATCCCACCAATAACGATGGTATGTTCTCCTGCGTAGGCTGCGGCAGATGTATGGCTAAGTGTCCTATCCAGATGAACATTGTAAAGGTTATGAAAAAGTTAGGAGGAAGCATAAATGGCTGATATTAAAGAACCTCTTATTCCTGTTGTCGGTGTTGTAACCGATATAAGAATAGATACTCCCGACGTTAAGACCTTCCGCGTTGTAACCCCCGATGGAAAAAAGGCGTTCGAACATAAGCCCGGTCAGTGCGCTATGCTGTCTATTCCCGGAGTCGGCGAGGCTATGTTCTCTATCACTTCTTCGCCTACGAACACCGAATTTATGGAGTTTTCTATCAAGAAGTGCGGCTGTGTAACAGAGTGGCTTCATTCCATGGAAGTAGGTCAGCAGATTACGATCCGCGGACCTTACGGAAACGCTTTCCCCGTTGACACAGAATTTGCCGGACACGATATGCTCTTTATCGCGGGCGGTATCGGTCTTGCTCCGCTTCGTTCCGTAATCAACTACTGCCGTCATTACCGCGACCGTTACGGTAAGATTGATATTGTATATGGCTCGCGCAGTATGCAGGATCTGGTTGACTATCAGGAGATCATTAACGAGTGGTCTAAGGACGCGGGCGTTAATGTTCATCTCACTATCGACCGTGAACAGCCCGAATGGGACGGTCACGTTGGCTTTGTTCCGAACTATGTTAAGGAGCTTGGCTTCTCAACCGATAAAATCGCAATTCTCTGCGGTCCGCCTATTATGATCAAGTTTACGCTTGCGGGTCTTCAGGAGCTTGGCTTCGATAAGACTCAGGTTTATACTACTATGGAGCTTCGTATGAAGTGCGGAATAGGCAAGTGCGGAAGATGCAATATCGGGTCAAAGTACGTCTGCAAGGACGGTCCTGTTTTCCGCTGTGACCAGTTAGATGAGCTTCCCGACGAATATTGATAAGGAGAATTGAACATGGAAAATATGGTAGACATTTACCTGTTCGGTAAGCAGTACAGCGTGCCCGATAATCTGACGATTATGCGCGCTATGGAATATGCGGGCTATCAGCTTGTCCGCGGCTGCGGCTGCCGCAACGGTTTCTGCGGCGCTTGTGCGACCATTTACCGTATAAAGGGCGACAGAGAGCTTAAAACCTGTCTTGCTTGCCAGACAAAGGTTGAGAACAATATGTATATTGCAACTCTTCCTTTCTTCCCTCTTGTAAAGCAGGTTTATGATATTGAAAAAATCAAGCCCACCGAGCAGATTATGATGCAGCTTTACCCTGAAATTTATGCCTGCGTGGGCTGTAACGCCTGTACAAAGAGCTGCACCCAGAGCCTTAATGTTATGCAGTACATTGCATACGCTCAGCGCGGCGAATTTGACAAATGTGCGGAGGAATCCTTCGACTGCGTAATGTGCGGCGTATGCTCGTCGCGCTGCCCCGCAGGTATTTCTCATCCGCAGGTTGCAATGCTCGCGCGCCGTCTTAACGGTAAGTACCTCGCTCCCAAAACCGAGCATCTTGAAAACAGAGTTCAGGAGATAAAGGACGGAACCTTTACCGAGCTTATCGAAAGTCTTATGGGCAAGCCTGTTGAAGAGCTTAAAGAGCTTTACAATAACAGAGATATTGAGAAGTAAGGAGGAGAAAGTCGATGTATTCAAAAGAATTTCAGGAATCCTTAGCGGCAGTTGAAGCGGCACGTGCTGAAAATATTGCTTACGAGCCTGCGAGAATGACTGCACAGGAAAAAGAGGACCTTCTTGCGGCTTATCACCCCGATTATAAGAAGAGTGAATTTTCCGTTCTCAAAATCGGTCCGAACAAGGGCGAGTCCGTTCCCCATGAGCTTTGCGAAATGCTTCAGGCTCACAGCAGAATTTCTGCGGCTGACGTTGACCTTGAAAATGTAAAATATGATGTCGATGTACTTATTATCGGCGGCGGCGGAGCAGGCGCTTCCGCTGCAATCGAAGCTGATAATGCGGGCGCAAAGACTATGATTGTAACAAAGCTTCGCATGGGCGACGCTAATACAATGATGGCGGAGGGTGGAATCCAGGCTGCCGATAAGCCCAACGACTCTCCCGCAACGCACTTCGTTGACGCATTCGGCGGCGGACATTATGCGGCAAAGCGCGAGCTTCTTGCAAAGCTTGTTTGTGATGCCCCCGAAGCTATCCAGTGGCTTAATGAGCTTGGCGTTGAATTTGATAAGGCTCCCGACGGAACAATGATTACAACTCACGGCGGCGGTACGTCCAGAAAGCGTATGCACGCAGCAAAGGACTACTCAGGTGCGGAAATAATGCGTACTCTCCGTGACGAGGTTATCAATCGCGGTATCGAAATCGTTGATTTTACTTCCGCAATTGAGCTTATCCTTGATGAAAATGGTAAGGCGGCGGGCGCTGTTCTTATGAACATGGAAACCCATGAGCTTATGGTTGCGCGCGCAAAGACAGTTATTATTGCAACCGGCGGCGCAGGTCGTATGCACTATCAGGGCTTCCCGACCTCGAACCATTACGGTGCAACAGCCGATGGTCTTGTTCTCGGATACAGAGTCGGCGCAAAGCTGCTCTACGCTGAAACATTACAGTATCACCCGACAGGTGCGGCTTTCCCGCAGCAGATTTTCGGTGCGCTTGTTACTGAAAAGGTTCGTTCGCTCGGCGCAAAGCTTGTAAACCGCGATGGTAAGGTGTTTATGCACCCGCTTGAAACACGAGATGTCGCTGCGGCTTCCATTATCCGCGAGTGTTCCGACCGTGACGAGGGTATCGACACAGGCAGCGGCAAAGCTGTTTGGCTCGATACTCCTATGATTGAAGCAATCGGAGGAGAGGGCACAATTGAAAAGCGTATCCCTGCAATGATGCGTATGTTCGCTGGATTTGGCATTGATATCCGCAAAGAGCCTATCCTTGTATACCCGACCCTTCACTATCAGAACGGTGGTCTTGATATCGACGTAAGCGGTATGACAACAAATGTCGAAAATCTTTACGTTGCAGGCGAGGCTGTCGGAGGTATTCACGGCCGCAACCGCCTTATGGGCAATTCGCTGCTTGACATTATCGTATTCGGCAGAAGCGCAGGCAAGAATGCTTCCGCACGCGCTAAGGAAGTTAAGCTCGGAAAGCTTACGCTTGACCATATCGCTAAGTTTGACGCTGAGCGCGAAGCGGCGGGAGTTGAAACAGACGCTGTTTCTCCTAAGCTCCTTCCCGACTACCGCAGACAGGCGTAAATGACAATAATGCACTTTGCCGGGGTATTATGACCTCGGCGGAGGTGCTAATAGAATTAAAGAAAGCTGGACATAAAAATGATTACAGATTTACTTGAAGCACTTATGATATTCTGTTTCGGTCTTTCGTGGCCGATTTCAATTCGCAAATCTTACGTTTCGCGTACCGCAAAGGGTAAGAGCCTCTTCTTTGAGATTTTCCTTCTCGTTGGTTACATTTTCGGTATCACAAAGAAGATTATCGAAGCTACCGGCGGCGACAAGGAGCTTGGTTTTATTTTCATCCTGAGCTTCATTTTCTACATCATCAACTTCATATCTATTTCTATTGATATCGGACTTTACTTCAGAAACAGAAAGCTTGATAAGGCGGCTGAGGTGGCTAATTCCTAAGCTTCGCGTTATTTTTACCGCAGGAGGTGGACTATATGAAGCAGGCGGAAGTGTCGCGTGCAACAATGGGAAGGATACCGCTGTATCTGCGCCATCTGAAAAATACGCGCCGCAATACCGAAAACATATCGTCCACGGCTCTTGCAAAAGAACTTGGCTTAGGCGATGTACAGGTTCGTAAGGATCTCGGCGCGGTAAGCGGCGCAGGCAGACCAAAGACGGGTTATAACGTCGGCGAACTGGTTGAAGCGCTTGAAAAATTCCTCGGCGCGGATAAAAACAGCATGGTTGTTCTTGTCGGCGCAGGTAAGCTTGGACGCGCGCTGCTGGATTACAGCGGCTTCGGAGATTACGGGCTTGAGATCGCGGCAGCCTTTGACGCGTCTGTTACCGAGGCGCAGCACAGTAATTCGGGAAAACCGATTTACTCGATGGATTTTTTTGATGATTTTTGCAGGGATAATAACGTTGGAATCGGCGTTATAGCTGTTCCCGCAGGCAGCGCACAGGAGGTGTGCGACCGCCTTTTGAACAACGGAATAAAAGCAATATGGTGCTTTGCTCCATGTGTTCTCAATGTTCCCGCAGAGGTGCCTGTTCAGTATGAGAATATGGCACTTTCACTTGCGTACTTAAACAAAAGAATTTCGGGAGAAAATGTATAACATTTTTTTGCGATAAACGAAAGGAAATTTATATGAAGATAACTGTATGTATCGGTTCTTCCTGTCATATTAAAGGCTCACGTCAGGTTGTTGAGCGTCTTAAAGAAATAATTGAAGAAAAAAATCTCGGCGATAAGGTCGAGCTTGCAGGCACGTTCTGTATGGGCAAATGTCAGCAGGGCGTTTGCGTAACGGCGGACGGAAAGTTTTATTCTGTTTCACCCGAAACCGTCGATAAATTTTTTGAAGAAGATATTCTGCCGCAGCTCTGAGGCGGTTGTGTGAATAAAAAAGCTGCTTTATAAGGAGGAAACGTCACAAAAATGAGAAAATTCGATACGAAGGTTCAGCATCTTAAATACAAGGTTCTTCGCGAGGTTGCAAGACAGGCGTGGAATGATACCCTGCTTGAAAATGTTCTGGACATTCCGAAAATAATCGTTCCCGGAAAAACACCGACTATGCGCTGTTGTGTTTATAAAGAACGCGCAATCCTCAGCGAGCGCGTAAAGCTTGCTATGGGCGGAGATGACGGGAATCCAAATATTATTCAGGTAATCGAAACAGCCTGCGACGAATGTCCGATGGGCGGCTACGAGGTTACAAATTCCTGCCGCGGCTGTCTTGCCCACCGCTGCGAGGACGTATGTAAAAGAGGCGCGATCACGTTCGATCATCAGCACGTTGCCCATATCGACAAGTCAAAGTGCGTAAACTGCGGAGCGTGTGCGAAGGTCTGCCCGTATACCGCAATCGTTGACCGTAAGCGTCCGTGTGAAAACGCCTGCAAAATCAAGGCAATCCATATGAACGAGGATAAGGCGGCAGCAATTGACGGCGATAAGTGTATTTCCTGCGGCGCTTGCGTATACCAGTGTCCGTTCGGCGCAATTACCGATAAGTCGTTTATTCTTGATGTAATTGACATAATCAAGAAAAGTGACAATAATAAGAACTACAAGGTCTTTGCGGTCGTAGCTCCCGCGATCTCCAGCCAGTTTACCTATGCGAAACTCGGTCAGGTAATTTCCGGTCTTAAGGAGCTTGGCTTCCATACGGTTATCGAGGCTGCTCTCGGTGCGGATATGGTTTCTTATTCCGAATCACGTGAGTTAGCGGAAAAGGGCTTCCTGACAAGTTCGTGCTGCCCCGCGTTTGTGAATTATATCGAGAAATCGTTCCCCGATCTTCTTCCGTTTGTTTCACACAATCTTTCACCGATGGGTGCAATTTCCAAGTATATCAAGGAGCATGAATCGCCTTGTAAGATTGTATTTATCGGGCCTTGCACGGCTAAAAAGGCAGAGGTTCAGCGTGACGGCGTAAAGCAGTACGTTGACGCGGCAATGACCTTTGAAGAGCTTCAGGCGTTATTTGACAGCCGCGATATGGAAATTATGTCGCTTCCCGAAGACGTTCTCGATAACGCTTCTTACTTCGGAAGAATATTCGCACGTTCGGGCGGTCTTTCCGACGCTGTTGCTCAGGCATTCAAGGAACAGAATATCGAATTTGACCTGAAGCCGATTGCCTGCGATGGAATCGAGGAGTGCCGTATGGCGCTGCTTAAAAAGAGCAAAAACGTTCTTGACGCAAACTTTATTGAGGGTATGGCGTGCAAGGGCGGCTGCATAGGCGGTGCGGGTTGTCTTACTCATGGCGAAAAGAATAAAGCCGGGGTAGACAAATACGGTATGGAAGCATACGAAAAAACAATCGCCGAAGCAATTTCGGTACTGGAAAAGTAAATGTATCGCCGCGCATATTATATGTGCGGCGGTTTTTATGTGAAAGGATAAGATATGCAAAAAAAATCATCACGTCCGAAAAAAGACGCCGCCTATAAGCCTATTGCGACCGCAATGTCAAAAAAAGAAGCCCTGCTTGAAGCACTGCGCGATTATACTGTTTCTGAACACAGCTGCGACGAGGAGGACTACGACTATCTCGGCGAGGAATGCGTTGTTTTCGAGGTTGAAAATGAGGACGGCGAGAGCTTGTTTGTCGAACTATCTGACGCTTTCGTTTTATACTTTGACGGTTGGCACAATCGCTACGGTCTGCACGAATACGAGTTTCAGTATCTTCTTGAGGATATGAACGATCTGCTTAAAAACCGAAAGTGCGCGGTAACGCTTTCGTCGCAGGGAAAATGGGTCGGAAGCGCTCTTTCCGATGGTATGATAACTTCCGAGGACGATAAGGATATCATTCTCCATGGAATGTTCGGCGGTGCTGTTTCTGATAAGATTTCCGCTCAGGGAGGAAGCCTGCGCGCGGTATACCGTGATAATTCTCTTAGCGTAACATTCGATTTTCCTGTTGAGGAGCAGGACATATGAGTGCAGTTTACCCTGTTATCGGAAATCAGACGCGGCTGCCGTTTTACCTCACCGGAATAGGTATATCCGAATGTGAGTACCATATAAAAAGGGAACAGGGACTTGTTTCACATCAATTCCTGTTCACAAAAAGCGGCGTTGGAAATGTGTTTTGCAGCGGGAACAGCTGCACAATGAAAAAGGGAAGCATTCTCTATTTGCCGCCTGATGTTCCGCACGAATACTATCCCGAAAATGGCGAATGGGAAACCTGCTGGTTCGTTTTTCGCGGAAAAGCTCTTGGACAGATTATGACCGAGCTTGGCTTTAACGGCTGTATGGTTTGTTCGCCTGCTGATATTTCGGCTTGTGAGCGTATTTTTTCTCAGCTTATGACGACGGTTTCCGACCCCGTTTCGGGAAGTGAAAAATGTTCGCGCCTTATTTATGATTTTATCCTGACCGCTTCAAAGCTTTTCAGCGGTGAAAACAGCACAGAGGAGATCGCGGGCAGCGTTCTTGAAGCTACCGTTCAATATATAGAGCAAAATTTTAATAATGATATCACGCTTGATGAGCTTGCCGAGGTATCGTCGCTTTCTCCGCAGTATCTCTGCCGTGTTTTTAAGCGTAAGCTGGGAATGCGTCCGATTGAATATATAGCGCGAAGAAGAATTTCCGAAGCGAAGCTTATGCTTGACGAGAGCGAAAAAAGCGTTTCTGAAATAGGCGCAGAGGTCGGTTATCACGACCCGACATATTTCGGGGTGGTTTTCAGAAAATACGAGGGAATATCTCCGAGTGAATACCGACGGAATAAAAATACAATGGCAATCTGACAATACCGTGGGATATATAATGCCGAGGTTAATATTTTAAGAGTGTATAAAATATTTCAGATTGAAATTGCCGCTTTTCAGTGATATAATCAAAGTGAAATAACGAAAGGGGTGTTTCATTTTGACACGTCTGAAAAAAATTGCGGCAATCGCTGCCTGTACGGCGGTTGCTTGTGTGAATATTCCGCTTGCTGCGGCTAACGAGGAGGTTAAAGCTATGAATAACATTACGATTGACGGAAATAGGGCTAATACAGCCGAAAATATGCTTTATCGCGGTTCAGGTATGGTAACTGCGAACAATTCTTCAAGACTTCTTCTTGATTATAAGTACGAGAACCCCGAAGCCTACGAGGAAATACTGCGTTATATTTTTGGCGAGGACGGCTTATGTGTGAATCATCTGAAAATCGAAATGGGTTCGGATATTAACTCTTCATCGGGAACCGAACCGTCGGTAAAGCGTCACGAGGACGAAAAAGCTGATGTAACCCGCGGGGCAGGGTATCAGCTCGCGGCTGACGCACTAAAAATAAATCCCGATATTACGTTGGATATGCTCTGGTGGAGCGAGCCTCTCTGGGTGACAAATGCCGATGACGTTTATGCCGCACGGTACAAGTGGTACAAGGAAACGCTTGACGCCGCGTATGAAACATACGGTCTTGAATTTGATTATGTGAGTGCGACTCAGAACGAACGCGCATGGGATAATGACTGGATAAAGTACCTTTCAGCGCAGCTTAAAAGCGAAACAGACTGCCCGTATGATTACTCAAAAATCAAGATAGTTGTCGGCGACGAGGTATGCACCTGGAAAAACGCTGACGACATATTAAATGACGAGGAACTGCGTAATTCCGTAGACGTTATCGGAAGCCATTACACAAGCTGGTCGAGCGATAGCGCACAGACGCTTGCTAAGGAGTACGGAAAGGAACTCTGGTTCAGCGAAGCCAGCTCATCAATGGTATATTCTCGGGGTACATACAGATTTGATGAAAGCGGTTCGGGTCTTACGGGCATTAACGGCGTGCTTGATATAGCAAATCGTTTTATAACAATGTATTCGGGCGGACTTATGACGCTCTGCGAGTATCAGCCGGTTGTTGCAGCCTATTACGACGGTGCACAGTATGCTCACAAGCAGTTTATTCTTGCAAATGAGCCTTGGAACGGGTATTATTTCATTGACAGCGGCTTTTATATGAAGCTCCACTTTTCTCAGTTTATAAAAAAGGGCTGGGCGTTTGTTGACGGGGCTTGTTATGGTGACGGAAAGGCGGGCGGCGACGGTCATGCACTGGTTGACGCGACATACAGCTATATGACAGCGACAGATACGTCAACAGACGATTACAGTACTGTTATCACAAATACGACAAACGAGCCGATAACATATACGATAAATGTTAAAAATCTCAAAAAAGCGGGCGAACAGGTTTACGTATGGGAAACGCGCGGACCTGACGACGGCGAATATAACGAAAACTATTTCAAAAAGCTCGGAACGCTTACACCGACCGAAGTGGAAGGCGGATATACGTACAGCGTAACTGTTAGGCCTGCGTCAATAGTTACCGTTTCAACGCTTGATGTTGAAGAACGGGACTATGAAAATATGCCGTACACGAACAGCACGGTTCTTGAACTTCCGTATGCTGACGACTTTGAATATTCCGAATGCTCCGACGACTATCTTTCTTCACGCGGAGGCGCGCCGCGTTATACTACCGACCAGGGCGGTGCGTTTGAGGTAGTAAGCACTGACAGCGGTAATGTTTTAAGGCAGATGATTACCCCCGATATAAAAGCAAATGAGTGGGGCGGAACTCCTGAACCCGTTACCTGTCTTGGGGATGACAGATGGTATAATTACAGCGTCAGCGCTGATATTACACTTGATAAATCCGATTCTCCCGAAAGAAATTACGCAGGCGTCGGTTTAAGGTATAATCTTGGCTGCCAGGGAGCAAGCGGCTATCATTTCCAGATTTACGAAAACAGTACATGGAAGCTTCTCCGTAATGGAAAAACGCTTGAAGAGGGGAGCTTTGAAATAAGCGAGAGCAGGTCGGCACGTGTGAAGCTGTCGGCGTACAGAACAATTATAACAGCGTATATCAACGATGAAAAGGTATGCGATTATGACTGTGCAGGTAATTCTATTGTCGGAGCAGGGCGTGCTGCGCTGTATAGCTCATATAACCTGAACACCTTTGACAATCTTTTGATCGAGCCGACTGACGAAACCGAGATATATGCGGTACGCTGCGATAACACCGCTTCATGCGTGGATTATAGCGGAGAATGGGCGCACGAAACGATAAGCACCTTTAAGAATTACAAGCGCACTATTTCAACAGGCTCTGAGGGGGCAGCGGTAACGGTCAAATTTAACGGTACAGGCTTCGCTGCGGCGGGAATGACAAAATCTGACGCGGTTATATCGGTTGAACTTGACGGAACGGTTGTCGAAAACGAATATGCTGTTCCAAAATGCGGATACCGTCAGTCCTCGTATTACCTGTACGGGCTTGAAAGCGGCGAGCATACGGCGGTTATCACCGTTAAGTCGGGAACGTTTGCGGTTGACAGCTTTGAAATTATGGGCGCTGACGTTCCGCTTAAGCGGGAAGCCGAGGATACGTCAGCGGCAGCCGATACAGTTGAAATAAACGAAAACGGCGAATCGTCTGAAACAAATAATACAGCGGAAAACAACGAAAAAACGGACAGGTCGGGATTATCCGCAGGCGCGGCAGTTGGTATCGGCATTGCAGCTGCTGCGGCGGCAGCCGTTGGAATTGTCGCTGTAAATAAAGCAAAAAAGAAGAAAAAAGTATGAGTAAAAATTTATCAATTGATATGACAAATGGAAGTGAAACGGGGCATGTTCTCCGTTTCACACTCCCACTGCTTTTGGGAAATCTTCTCCAGCAGCTTTACAATGTCGCCGATACTATTATCGTCGGCAAGTGCCTTGGCGATGACGCTTTAGCGGCGGTGGGCGCGACAGGCTCGATTACATACCTTTTCTGTACGCTGTGTATAGGTCTTTCTATAGGTACGGGAATAATTATCTCGCAGTATTTCGGCGCGGGAATGTTAAAAAATATGAAAGCAGCAGTATTCAATTCGGCAATAGTAACCGCGCTTTTTGCCGCGGTGGTAAGCGCTGTGTCGATCCTGTTTGCCGAACCTCTTCTTATTTTTCTGAACACTCCCTCGGCGCTTCTGCCGATGTCTGTCGATTATATGCGGATAGCCTGCGCAGGCACGATTGCTGTTGCGGCATACAACTGGATAAACGCAGTTATGCGCTCGCTCGGCGACGCTAAATCCCCGCTTATAATACTTGCGGCGGCAAGCGTGGTCAATGTTGCTTTGGATCTGCTTTTCGTTATGGCGTTCAATATGGGCGTAGGCGGCGCGGCTCTGGCAACCGTTATTGCGCAGGGCGGCTCTGCGGTCGGCGGAATAGTTTACGCTTTCCGCAGAAATGAGAGTATTCGTCTTAGTAGAGAAGATTTAGCACCAGAAAAGCAGATGATGGTCAGATGTATGAAAACGGGTCTGCCTATTGCAGGTCAGAATGCACTTGTTTCAGTGTCGATGGTTGCGCTCCAGCGTGTTACAAACACCTTTGGTGAAACTGTTATGGCGGCGTATACGGCTTCGATGCGTATCGAGCAGCTTGTTCAGCAGCCGTTCAGCTCGCTTAACGCCGCAGTTTCGACGTTTGCGGGTCAGAACATAGGCGCGGGAAAAACCGAACGTGCAATAAACGGCTATAAAACAGCTATGAAGGCTTCAACCGTGTTTGCGGTTGTTATGGTTGCCGTGTTTATGGTGTTTGGCGGAGCAATAACAGGGCTTTTCGTAAGCGGCGATGAGGTTATAGAGATCGGCGCGATGGCGCTTCGGCTGACATCCGTTTTTTACGTTTTTCTTGGAACAATTCACGTTACGAGAGGCTTTCTGAACGGGGCGGGGGATACGAGCTACGCGCTTATAAACGGCGCAACGGAAGTTATATCGAGAATTTTATTTTCGCTTGTCCTTACCGCAATTCCCGCCATTGGTTATGTGGGGATCTGGCTTACAACCTGCATCACATGGCTGCTTACGGCGGTTATAAGCGTAGTGCGTTATAAAAGCAGCGTATGGCGGAAAAAAGGGATAATATAGGTTTTTCTTTAGGACAATACCTCACACAAGCTTTGCGCGGCATTGTCATAAACATGGCATTGAAAAAATATAAAGCATAAAACCCGCACGGATGTCCATTTGTGACAACCGTGCGGGTTTTCGTATTTGTGGTTTATGACATTGTTCCATAAATCCGTTCTCTTTTCGGAAAAAAATCGCTTCAAGCGGTATGCCTGAAGCGATTTTTGTACAGCAATAAGCTGTTGGCGCAGAAAGAGGGATTTGAACCCTCGCGCCGGTTTCCCGACCTACTCCCTTAGCAGGGGAGCCCCTTCACCACTTGGGTATTTCTGCAAGTGCCGATTAAATAATATTAAAAATGGCGGAGAGGGTGGGATTCGAACCCACGGTCCCTTGCGGGATCACCGGTTTTCAAGACCGGCTCCTTAAACCACTCGGACACCTCTCCGAGTTGCAGTCGATAAAATCAACCGCTTATATATATTAGCACATATTTGGAAAAAAGTCAAGTGTTTTTTTAAAAATAATTTTGAAAAACGAAAATATTTAAATTTGCACTTCAAATCGACATGCTATATTATCCTCAACACTGCCGCTTTTCCAACATCCGGATATCTTAACATTAGTTTCATTTTTCTTTCACTTCTTCTTCAAAGCGGGTTCAGTAACAGGTGATAAAATAGGGCGTGAAAAGGGAAACGGAGGTGAGAAAATGGATTTTCGACACGAATGGAAGCACGAAATAAACCTTTCAGATATGCTCGCAATCAGACAGCGGTTAAGAGCGGTTATGAAACCCGATGAAAATGCAATAAACGGCAGATATTTTATACGCAGCCTTTACTTTGACAACCTTTCCGATAAGGCGCTGCGGGAAAAACTGGACGGTGTAAATTGCCGCGAAAAGTTCCGTATACGATACTATAATAATGACATAAGTTTAATTCACCTCGAAAAAAAGTCCAAGCTTAATGGTCTTGGTCGTAAAGATATCGCGCCGCTTACCGCTGAACAGGCGCAGAAAATTGTTGACGGTGATATTGATTTTATGAAAGACGGCGCGCCGCTCGTTCAGGAACTTTACAGCAAAATGAAATCGCAGGGACTTCGCCCGAAAACTATCGTGGATTATACAAGAGAGCCGTTTGTTTTTTCGGCTGGGAATGTCCGCGTAACGCTAGATTACGACATTCGTACAGGACTTTTCTGCACCGATTTCCTGAACCCTGACTGCATCACCATACCCGCGGGAAATTCGCCTGTCATACTTGAAGTAAAATGGGACGAGTTTCTTCCGTCTGTTATCCGCGACGCAGCTCAGCTTGAGGGGAGGCATACCGCCGCCTTCTCAAAATATTCAGCTTGCCGTATTTACGGCTGACAATCAATCGCTAAAACAAGCGGTTAAAACTAAAGGAGATTTAAAATGAGTTTTAATGACATTTTCAATTCAAGCTTCCTCGAAAATTTTACCAGCGTCGGCATTCTCGATATGACTATTTCTCTGGTACTTTCTTTTGCACTCGGTCTGTTCATCTTCCTCGTATACAAGAAAACCTTTAACGGCGTTATGTATTCCTCAAGCTTCGGCGTTACGCTCATTGCGCTGACTATGATTACGACAGTCGTTATTCTTGCCGTTACAAGTAACGTTGTTCTCTCACTCGGTATGGTCGGTGCGCTTTCGATAGTCCGTTTCAGAACTGCAATAAAGGAGCCGCTTGATATCGCCTTTCTTTTCTGGTCAATCGGCGTGGGAATTGTCCTCGCTTCGGGAATGATTCCGCTTGCCGTTATCGGAAGTGTTATTATCGGGGTCGTACTTATCCTTTTTGTGAACAAAAAATCCTATTCTCACCCATATATTGTGGTTATCCGCTGTGACGATCACGAAGCTGAAAAAAGGGCTCAGGAGTTTCTTAAAGCCAACGCCGAAAGGAGCGTTGTAAAAAGTAAGTCCGCGCAGAAGGGCGAAATAGAGCTTAACATGGAAATAAGGCTTAAAGATGAAAATACCGATTTTATCAATGCGCTTGCCGATATGAACGGCGTCAGGAGCGCGGTTCTTGTAAGCTATAACGGCGATTATATGGGTTAAGGTGGTTATATGTCAACGCATAAAAGCATAGACCGCGTTTGCGTGGTCGCAACGGTTTTCACCGTTATAATTTCTATTCTGCTTATGAATGCCGAGTCGCTTGGTATTTCCGTTCGCGCCAGCGCTGTCGGCTATGAAACGCGCCTTTTTGACATCTCCCGCGTTCACACGATCGACATCGTTATGGACGACTGGGACGGCTTTATCGAAACAGCGCAGAGCGAGGAGTATTCCTCGTGTGCAGTTGTAATCGACGGAGAAGCGTACAAAAATGTCGGAATACGCGGAAAGGGCAATACATCTTTAACGAACGTGGCTTCAATGGGCAGTGAGCGTTACAGCTTCAAAATTGAGTTTGACAAATACGATAAGAATAAAACTTATTATGGACTCGATAAACTCTGCCTTAACAATATAATTCAGGACAACACCTATATGAAGGATTACCTGACTTACCGTATGATGAACGAATTTGGCGTAAATGCGCCGCTGTGCAGCTTTGTTTATATAACGGTGAACGGCGAGGACTGGGGACTTTATTTAGCCGTTGAGGGTATCGAAGAGGGGTTCCTTGAACGAAATTTCGGCGGAAGTTACGGCGAACTTTATAAGCCCGACAGTATGAGCTTCGGCGGCGGACGAGGAAACGGTAAGGATTTTAATTTTGATGATATTAAGGACAAGTTTTCCGATTTCGCGGAAAGTACCGAAAATATCGGTGATGTCGGCTTTGAGGATATAAAAAAGCAGCTCGAAAATATTCCGGAGGAAAATAATATTTCTTTCCCCGACTTTTCAGAAATGCCAAACAGGGACGGCGGCTTTGGCGGCGGAATGGGCAGCAGCGATGTTAAACTCCAATATATCGACGACGATCCGAGCAGCTATTCCAACATTTTCGATAACGCTAAAACAGATGTCACGGACGAGGATAAGGAGCGGCTTATTTCCACGTTTAAGAAGCTGTCGGAATATACCGACATAGAGAGCGCAGTGAATATTGACGAGGTCATACGCTATTTTGTTGTTCACAATTTTGTGTGTAACGGCGACAGCTACACAGGTTCAATGATCCACAACTACTACCTCTACGAAAAAGACGGCAGGCTTTCGATGATTCCCTGGGATTATAACTTAGCCTTCGGAACCTTTCAGGGTGGGGACGCCCGGAGTCAGGTGAATGCAGCAATTGATCTGGATCTATCCGACCGACCGATGGTAAATTGGATTTTCGGGAATGAGGAATATACCGCCCTGTATCATCAGTATTTTGCCGATTTTCTTGACAGCGTGGATAATGCGGGGATAATTGATGAAGCCTATACGCTGATTTCCGCTTATGTCGAAAAAGACCCGACAAAATTCTGTACGTATGACGAGTATGAAAAGGGCGTTGAAACGCTGCGCACCTTCTGTACACTCCGTTCAGAGAGCGTTCGTGGTCAGCTTAGCGGTTCGATTCCCTCAACATCTGATGGTCAGAATGCCGACAGCAGCACGCTTATCGACACGTCGTCAATCACGCTTTCCGATATGGGAACTATGAACAATGGCGGTGATAAGGGAGGAAAGAACAGGGATTTCGGCGGGAAGAAAAATCGTTCTGCCGATAAAACGGAACAATCTGATTTAATGCAGGTTTCCGTTGACGCTTCCTCGGATTCTTTTTCGCAGGCTCAGCCACCCGAAATACCGGACGGTGAAATGCCAAGCGGCAATATGCGGCCGCCCGAAATGCCACAGGGCGAAGCTCCGGACAGCAATATGCAGCCGCCCGAAATACCGGACGGTGAAATTCCCGGCGGGATTTCGAGTGAAACAGCTTCTGCCGAAACGACCGATCCTGTCTCGGAGAATAGCGAAATAAGTGCGGCGGGCAGCGAAAATACCGAAACCGAACCTGCGGCAAGTGATATAAATATCGGAAACAGCTCTGAAAATGAAACCGCGGCTTCTCCCGAATCCGGCGGACAGGGCGGAAATCGGGATGATAATAAAAACCGCTTTAATGGAGAAAGAGAAATGGGCGGTTCAGATGAAATGCGTTTACCGCAAGGCGAAAAATCTGACAGTGCCACAGCGTATATCCTGTTTGGAGTGTCAGTTGTTATTCTCATCGCAGGACTGATCTTTGCGTTTAAATTTAAAAGATAAACGATAGGGGCAGCAGATGCTGCCCCTTTGATATATGCTTTATAGCGGCGGTTCGTGTAAGCTTTCTGACGACAAGCGTTATTTGTTGTTTCCCTGAATCCGTAAAACGTCTTCCCACGCTTCGTCGTCGAACTGCCTGTCCTTAAAATAATACTTTATGTCATCTTCGGTAATTTTTCGTATCACTTTACAAGGATTTCCCGCGGCAATACACCATTCGGGAATATCCTTTGTGACAACGCTGCCCGCGCCGATTACGGAGTTGCTTCCGATTTTTACGCCGGGACAGATAACCGTGTTTCCGCCGACCCACACGTTGTCGCCGATTGTAACTTCTATTCCGTATTCGTACATTGTGTTTCGGGTATCGGGGTGGACAGGGTGCCCTGCGGTGTAAATTGCGACATTCGGCGCAAGCATACAGTTATCGCCGATTTTCACTTTCGCTACGTCAAGAATTGTACAATTATAATTAGCGAAAAAGTTTTTGCCGACTTCGATGTGCTTCCCGTAGTCGCAGTAAAACGGCGGATTGATAAATGCGCCGTTTGATTTTCCGAAAAGTTCTTTTACGATTTCGGAAATCCCGTCGAAATCCGAGCGGTCGATCGTGTTGAGCCGCTGGAGAATACGGCGGGCGTTTTTCTGTTCTTCAAATACGCTCTCGTCTGAAATGTACGGGAGCTGTTCGTCGCGTCTTTTAATATGGTTCATTTTATTACCTCTTTCATAGAATACTGTAACTCTAATATACACTATCGTTGTGTATGTGTCAAGTGCATTTCCTTGGACGGGAACCGAAAGTTGACAAAATAGAGAGGGTATGATATAATTATATGTAAGCGGTCAGAGTTTTTTTGTAATCGGCTTTGATTGTATGATTATTTACACAAAAAGGAGAACAAAAGATGAGAAGAAGAATTGGACTTGCGGTTATGTCCGCACTGATTCTGGCAAGTATGGCGGGCTGCGGCAATTCTGCTGAAAGCAAAGCTGATACGACAACCGACAACAGCGCAGCTGATAACAATGCGGCTGTTAGTGCTGATTCGGAACAGGACGCTCAGGCTGCGGAAGAAAGCGGCAATGAGAATAACAGCGCTTCCGTATCCGGTGATATTATAAATGCAGATTTATCCTCGGGACTTGTTCAGATATGCGGCGATGTTTTCAAAAACGGCGGATATATGACCGTCAACGAGTTTATTTCTGCGTATGGCGATAAGTATGACGTTTCATCAATTGACGTGCAGAAGGAAGTTGAAGAGGACTGGTACTTCTGCTATTCACTTACTAACAAAACGAGCGGCGAAGAAGTGGAAATATTCTGCCGCGAGCCTGTATCGGGAAGCGGGGTCGCAGGCGACGGCGTAATTGTAATGTTCTATGAAAGCAATGCCAGCTATCCTTCCGGTATCGGTAGGATGAATCAGATGGAAGAAAGCGATATTATCAGCTTTTATGAAGCGAACGGCTGCACATTTTCCGAGTCAAGCGATGACAAAAGCAAACCTTTGTATGAGCGGTTCCCTGCGGCTAAAAATGCAGGAAAGTATACCCAGTATAAGACGGATACTGCAAATATTATAGTTGCAGCTGTTGAACTTGATTCCGAAAATCTTTACGGCGAAACGCCCAAGCTTTTGTATTCGTATGAGGATTACAATGAGGAAAACAGTTATTTTAAGGTTTGGGAAGTAAATTATAAGGGCAGCGAAAGCACGGTAAATAATTAAAAGGAGAAGTCGGTATGAGAATAGCGGTCACATATGATAACGGACAGATTTTTCAGCACTTCGGACATACCGAGGAATTTAAATTTTATGACATTGCCGACGGCGCAGTTATCGGTTCGCTGGTAGTTCCTACCAACGGCAGCGGACACGGCGCGCTTGCAGGTTTTCTTAGCGCGAATCTGGTTGACGTTCTCATCTGCGGAGGAATCGGCGGCGGTGCGCAGACTGCTCTCGCGCAGGCTGGCATAAAGCTTTACGGCGGCGTAAGCGGAAGTGCGGACGAGGCTGTAAACGCATATCTCAAAGGAACACTCGGATATAATCCCAACGTAATGTGCAGCCACCACGACCATGGCGAGAGCGGACATTCCTGCGGAAGCCACGGCTGCGGCGGAAGCTGTCATAACTGATAACAAAAAAGCTGAATCGTTATGGTTCAGCTTTTCTTATAGTCGCCCCCGGAGCGAACGCCGCTGATAAAACTCTGATCACACAAAATCAACGTTTTTTAAAAAAAGCTGTTTACATTTTTACCGAAAAGTAGTATAATAGAATATGTGAATTACCGTGGCGCAGTTATACGCACGGAAAGAACCTGAAAGGAAACAGCCTGATGATAAGCAATAATATTCTTGAAGTTATAGGGCATACTCCGCTTGTGCGCTTAAACCGTATGGTTGACGAGGACAGTGCGGAAATATTGGTTAAGTTTGAGGGACTTAACGTCGGCGGTTCGATTAAAACACGGACTGCTTATAATATGATAATTACAGCTGAAAGAGAGGGGCTTATAAATAAGGATACCGTAATAGTTGAACCTACAAGCGGCAATCAGGGGATAGGTCTTGCTCTTGTGGGAGCTGTCCGCGGCTATAAAACAGTTATAATTATGCCCGATTCCGTAAGCTGTGAACGAAGAATGCTGGTTCAGCATTACGGCGCAGAGGTAAAGCTTGTACACGATGACGGAAATATCGGCGAATGTATCGAAGAGTGCGTTCGTATGGCGCAGCGTATGAAAGAAGAAAACCCGAACGTTTATATCCCGCAGCAGTTTGAAAATAAGGCGAACCCGCTTGTTCATAAACACCATACGGGACTTGAAATTCTCGAACAGGCAGGTAAGGAGATACACGGCTTCTGTTCGGGAATAGGAACGGGCGGAACGCTAAGCGGAATCGGAGAAACGCTGAAAGCGCAGAATCCCGATATCGAAATCTGGGCGGTCGAGCCGCAGAACGCCGCAATTTTAGCGGGCGGAACTATCGGTACTCATCTCCAGATGGGCATTGGCGACGGAATTATTCCGAAGAATCTTAATATGGAGATTTACAGCAACGTCTACATAGTTACCGATGAGGAAGCAATTCAGACGGCTAAGGATCTTGCGCGGTTGGAAGGACTGATGTGCGGCATTTCGGCGGGAACAAATGTTGCCGCCGCGAAGAAGCTTGCAAAAAAGCTCGGAAAGGGTAAGACGGTCGTTACAATTCTTCCCGACACCGCCGAACGTTATTTTTCAACCCCTCTTTTCGATGGTGATTGAAAACAACTATAAATGAAAGGATTTGAAAAAAATGAAAATCTATTCTGTACTCGACAAGGAATTTGCGCCATACGGAAAGGTGCTGGGCGGTTATGATACTGCGCCGCTTTTAAAGGCTATGGAAAATGAAACTCCGCTGCCCGACGGCGTTAATTATGTTGCAAGCGTTGCCACGCTTGAAAATACCTGCCTTTTCGGTCAGCTCCAGAACAGCGCATACGGCGGTATGCCCATTCAGATAGGCTATTGCAACGGACGTAATACGAAGCTCAACTGTCTTGAATATCACCGTGACAGCGAGCTTAATATCGGTCTGTATGATTTCATTCTTCTCGTTGCTAAAGAGGACGATATTGTTGACGGTAAGCTTGACACGTCAAAGGTAATGGCTTTCCGTGCGTCTGCGGGTCAGGTTGTCGAGGTTTACGCAACAACTCTGCACTACGCTCCGTGCAGCAGCGAAAAGGGCAAGGGTTTTAAGGTTGCAATTGTTCTTCCGAAGGGCACGAACGGCGTTATGCCTGAAATCAAGCCTGTGAATGAAGAAGATAAGTGGCTGAGAGCGTGCAATAAGTGGCTGCTTGCACATAAGGACGCGGCAGAGGCTTCGGACGGCGCATACGTTGGACTTACAGGCGAAAATATTGATATCGCAGAAATTATCTGATAGAGTATAGTTGCTGTGCATTCAATTTGAAAAGTGCTGATATGTAAAAAAGCGACCGATAATAAGGCCACTTTTTGTTTGCAGATATTCAATATGTATTAATCCTGCATCGGTCATAGCATCTGTCGTCAGAACTTACAAAGGCTGACATTCTGTACTCGTAAGAAACGAGAGAACCCGTTCAAATTCCACCCCGTTGCGCGTCGGTTCATTTGTCTTGTATGTTGCGCGGATTGCGAGCGAACAGAAATCCGTTGCCAGCTGCGTTGCCTCCTCAAGAGTTTTCCCTTGTAACACCGCGCCGGTTATAACGCTGGCGAAAATGTCGCCTGTTCCGGGGTATGAAGCGGGAATATGCTCCCACTTTATAAAGTGCGGCTTTTCGTTTTCCCTGTCCATACAAGCGTTTACGCAGCTCCCGTCCGAAAGACGAGCACCTGTAATTATCGCGGCGGGGGAATGCTCACAAAGCCGTTTGAGCCATTCTTTGAGCTGATTTTCAGAAAAAAAGTCGGTGTACTCCTCGTCGAGGAGGAGCGCTGCCTCAGTGATATTCGGCGTGATTACATCGGCATATCCGATAAGCTCCTTAGTGCGGCGAATAAGACCATCGGTATAAGTCTGGTAAGCCAAGCCGTTATCGCCCATCACAGGGTCTATTACCTTCAGCGCATTCGGGAATGCCTTAAAAAACGAAATGCAGCTGTCCGCCTGTTCCTCGGAGGCTAGAAAGCCTGTATAAATACAGTCGAATTTAAGACCCAGCCTCAGGTAGTGTTCAAGTGCCTTATTTATATAGTCCGTCATATCGCAAAGCACGAAATCGGAAAAGCCGCCCGTGTGGGTGGACATTACTGCTGTCGGAACGGGGACGCACTGAACTCCCATAGCTGAAAGCGTCGGAAGTATTACCGAAAGCGCGCACCTGCCGAAACCTGACATATCGTGAATTGCTGCGGCTGTTTTCTGTTTATCCATCATCTGCCGTCCTTTCATGTTCAATGAAATTATATCACGCGGCGCAAGTTTTGTCAATGAAAGTCTTTACAAATCGAAAAAAATATATTATAATAGAAATACCGACAATTTGCGGGCGAGCGCACTGCGCCCCTTAACCGAAAGGAAGATGTATTTTGAAGAGAAGAAGCCTTGTAAACATTTTCGCTGCCTCCACTGCGGCTTTTATGCTTGTTTTTTCACTTTCTGCAAATGCTTTTGCGTGGAATAACGACCCGTTTGCTGACAACGCGGTTGAAACGACAACAACAACTGCGGAAGATGAAAACCCTGAGGATATTGTGCTGGAGGAAGAAGATATCGAGGAAGAAATTCCTGAGGAAACAACCGCTGCGCCGGAAACAATGCCCGCCACCGAGGAAACAGTTCCAAGCTCCGAGGAAACGACAACCGCTCCTGCTGAAACGACAACCGAGCCTGTTATAATTACACCTGTTGAAACAACACAGCAGGCGTCATATAACGCTGTTGATTCTTATACAATGTATGCGCCGCAGGTTATCAATATCCGCAGCGGTCCCGGAACAGATTATGATAAGGTGGGCGTTTTGTATACAAATGCTGCCGTTACGGTCGTTGGAACAAACGGCGACTGGCTTGCTATTTCCTATAATGGACAGAATGGCTTCGTTCTCGGCAGCCTTTTAAGCGCAACCGAGCCGCAGACTACAACGACTGCCGCAGATGTTGTAACTCAGCCTCAGGAAACCGAGCCTGTGACCTCAGAGGAAGCAGCCGAAATGACAGAAACACCCATAACCGAGCCTGTTGCAGAGGTTACAACTACAACCTCAAAAGCTCCCGAAACAACTCCCGCTTCGCAGACAACCAAAAATGAAGCGGTTTCAAGTGCAGTAACAACGCCATTCCCGCCTGTACTTCTTGCTCTGCTTTGTGCGGTTGGTGTATTTCTCGTTGTTGCTGTAATTCCGATTACAATCCATAAGCTTCACCATAGAAAGCTGTATCGTTATTGATTCAGAAAAGGCGTCGATTTTTTATACCGACGCCTTTTTATGAATAAAAAAATGTTATTGCATAATCAGCGGCTTGCTGCTTCTCACTTTGCTTTATATGCACTTTAGGATATATTGTACAAAAGCTCACTTGATATATGCACTGATTACTTATTTGATTTGTGCAACTTGACGAAAATGCCATGTGTTTTAAGATCGCGGCAAATGTGACGTTAAATCAAAAATAAAAAAATATTCATTTTTTATGAATATTTTTCAAAACCTATTCCTTTTTGTGACAAAATGTGATATAATCATAAGGATAGAATACAGCAGATATTCAACATTGTGCAGTGAATTACGCAGTCGCGTAATTCCGAAAGAAACGGAGGATTTTTTTATGGAAAAAAAGGGCAAAAAGGTTCTGATAATCGGTTCGGGTCCGATTATTATCGGACAGGCTTGCGAGTTCGACTATTCGGGAACTCAGGCGTGTAAGGCGCTGCGTAAGCTTGGCTATGAAATCGTCCTTGTAAATTCAAATCCCGCGACAATTATGACCGACCCCGGAATTGCTGATGTAACCTATATCGAGCCGCTTAATGCAGCGCGCCTTGAGGAAATCATCGCTAAGGAACGCCCCGACTGCCTTCTCCCTAACCTCGGCGGACAGTCCGGCTTAAATCTTTGCTCGGAGCTTGATAAGCTTGGTATTCTTAAAAAGTACAATGTTGAGGTTATCGGCGTTCAGGTTGACGCAATCGAACGCGGCGAAGACAGAATCGAGTTTAAAAAGACCATGGATAGTCTTGGAATAAAGATGGCACGCAGCGAAGTAGCTTACACTGTTGATGAGGCTCTCGCAATTGCCGATAAGCTCGGTTATCCCGTTTGTCTGCGCCCCGCTTATACAATGGGCGGTACAGGCGGCGGTCTTGTTTACAATACCGAGGAGTTGAAAAGCGTATGTGCAAGAGGCTTACAGGCTTCTCTTGTAGGACAGGTTCTTGTTGAAGAGTCGATCCTCGGCTGGGAAGAACTTGAACTTGAAGTAGTACGCGACTGTAAGGGTAATATGATTACCGTTTGCTTTATCGAGAATATCGACCCCCTCGGCGTACATACGGGCGACAGCTTCTGTTCTGCACCTATGCTCACAATCCCCGAAGATGTTCAGAAAGAACTCCAGCGTCAGGCATATAAAATCGTAGACGCCATTCAGGTTATCGGCGGAACTAACGTTCAGTTCGCGCGCAATACCGAGGACGGAAGAATTATCGTTATAGAAATCAACCCCAGAACCTCGCGCTCCTCCGCGCTTGCATCAAAGGCGACAGGCTTCCCGATCGCGCTTGTTTCTGCAATGCTCGCAACAGGTATGACGCTTGAAGATATCCCCTGCGGCAAGTACGGCACCCTTGACAAGTATTACCCCGACGGTGATTATATTGTTATCAAGTTTGCAAGATGGGCATTTGAAAAGTTCAAAAACTCCGAGGATAAGCTTGGAACGCAGATGCGCGCAGTCGGAGAGGTAATGAGCATCGGTAAGACCTATAAGGAAGCGTTCCAGAAGGCTATCAGAAGTCTTGAAAAGGGTCGCTACGGTCTTGGTTTTGCAAATAATTTCAACTCAAAGAGCAAGGACGAGCTTATTGAAATGCTTCACGTTCCTACTTCAGAACGCCAGTTCATTATGTACGAGGCTCTCCGTAAGGGCGCAACAGTTGACGAGCTGTTTGAGCTTACAAAAATCAAACGTTATTTTATTGAACAGATGAAGGAGCTTGTCGAGGAAGAAAGCGCGCTTATCGAAAACAAGGGCGCTGTTCCCGAAAAGGACGTTCTGCTTCAGGCGAAAAAGGACGGCTTCTCCGATAAGTATCTGTCACAGATTCTCTGCGTTCCCGAAAGCGAGATCCGCGAAAAGAGAATTGGATACGGTATCACCGAGGCCTGGGAGGGCGTTCACGTAAGCGGCACAAAGGACGCAGCTTACTACTATTCTTCCTATAACATTGAGGATAAGAGCGTTGTTTCCGAAGGTAAGCCGAAAATAATGATTCTCGGTTCGGGTCCTAACCGTATAGGACAGGGTATCGAGTTCGACTACTGCTGTGTTCACGCTGCGAATGCGCTCCGTTCGCTCGGATTTGAAACAATTATGGTAAACTGCAACCCCGAAACGGTTTCCACCGACTATGATACATCTGATAAGCTGTATTTCGAGCCGCTTACTCTTGAGGATGTTCTTTCAATACATGAAAAGGAAAAGCCTGTCGGCGTAATTGCTCAGTTCGGCGGACAGACCCCGCTTAACCTTGCAGCTGATCTTAAAAAAGCGGGCGTAAATATTCTTGGAACATCTCCCGAAACAATCGACTTCGCCGAGGACAGAGATCTTTTCCGAGGAATGATGGAAAAACTCGGTATACCGATGCCCGAATCGGGAATGGCGGTTACAGTTGACGACGCGCTTGAAATAGCAAAGCGTATCGGCTATCCTGTTATGGTTCGTCCGTCCTACGTTCTCGGCGGACGTGGAATGGAAGTCGTTCACGACGCAGAAAGTCTAAAAGTTTATATGAACGCGGCGGTTGGCGTAACACCCGACAGACCCATCTTGATCGACCGCTTCCTGCATAACGCACTTGAATGTGAAGCCGACGCAATTAGCGACGGCGAAAACGTATTTGTTCCCGCGGTTATGGAGCATATCGAGCTTGCGGGTATCCATTCGGGCGACTCCGCCTGCATACTTCCTTCTCTTAACATTCCTGCAGATAATGTTGAAACAATAAAGGATTATACGAAGAGAATCGCAAAGGAAATGGGCGTTCGCGGTCTTATGAATATGCAGTACGCGATTGAGGACGGCAAGGTATATGTGCTTGAAGCAAATCCCCGCGCTTCGAGAACTGTTCCGCTTGTGTCTAAGGTCTGCAATATCCAGATGGTTCCGCTCGCAACGGAGATTATCACCGCTCCGCTTACCGGTAAGCCTTCTCCCGTTCCTGCACTTAAGGAGAAAACCTTCCGCCACTATGGTGTAAAGGAAGCTGTTTTCCCGTTCAATATGTTCCCCGAGGTTGACCCGCTGCTCGGACCTGAAATGCGTTCGACAGGCGAGGTTCTCGGAATCTCCGACAACTTCGGCGAGGCTTATTATAAGGCGCAGGAGGCAACTCAGACGAAAATCGCTCTTTCTGGTACAGTTCTTATAAGTGTAAACGACAGCGACAAGCCGGAGGTCGTTGAGGTAGCTAAGGGCTTCGATGAGCTTGGATTTAAGATTATCGCTACGGGTGGTACACACGAGCTTATCACCAGGAATGGAATTAAAGCAGAAAAAATCTGTAAGCTGAAGCAGGGAAGACCTAACATTCTTGACGCTATTACAAACGGCGAGATTGATATTATTATCAACACTCCCGATAATAAGAAGGGTGTTGAGGACGACAGCTATATCAGAAAGAACGCAATTCGCAAGCGCGTGTTCTACGTAACGACAATGGCTGCTGCAAAGGCTACCGTTGAAGGAATCAGAGCAATCAAGAATGGCGGCGGTAAAACCGTTAAATCGCTCCAGGAATTCCACAGCGAAATTGAATAAAATAACAATTTGCTGTTAAATAGCAAAAAAGACTGCAATCCTGCAAAATGAATTGGCCCCAAAAAGTTAGACAAAGTTTTAAAAGGAAAATTATGCAAAGCGACCAGAAGTGATTT
>CAZAXM010000013.1:0-54943 GCA_964489095.1 uncultured Ruminiclostridium sp.
CTCCGCCCCCAAACCCCTGCCAAAGGGATTTTATCCCTTTGGAATCCCGATTTTTGCTTAAAGTTCTCTGAAATGAGTTTTTCAACAGTTCGGAGCTTTTTCGTGCAGGTAAGGCTTATTTGCATTTTGTGCAAAGAAACACGGCTATATTTTTTCCGCGACAAGTTCGCCCATTTTACGGCAGCCGACAAGTGTTTTTCCCTCGCTCATAATATCGGCGGTGCGGTAATTTTCGGCAAGAACTGCGTCAACTGCGCGTTCTATTGCGTCCGCTTCCGTTTGCATATCGAAGCTGTAACGAAGCATCATAGCGGCGGAAAGGATAGTTGCGAGCGGGTTTGCCTTATCCTGACCTGCGATATCGGGCGCGGAGCCATGGATAGGCTCGTAAAGTCCGCAGGTGCCCTCGCCGAGCGACGCACTCGGCAGCATTCCGAGAGAGCCTGTTATCATACTTGCCTCATCCGAAAGAATGTCGCCGAAAAGGTTCTCTGTAACTATTACATCGAATTGGGCGGGATTGCGGACAAGCTGCATTGCCGTATTGTCAACCAGCATATCCGAATACTCGACGTCCGCATTTTTCACTGCTATTTTATGCGCGACCTCGCGCCAGAGCCGCGAACTATCCAGAACATTAGCCTTATCGACGCTCGTCACTTTTTTCCTGCGCTTTTTTGCAAGGTCGAATGCTACGCGGCAGATCCTTTCGATTTCGTAATCGCTGTACTTCATTTCGTCAGCCGCCGTTTTATGCCCGTTTTCATCAACGTATGTACTTCTTTTCCCGAAATACGCGCCGCCTATAAGCTCGCGTACAATTACAAGGTCGAGTCCCTTTTCGGTAATATCATTTTTGAGCGGGCAGGCGTCTGCAAGCGGCGCGAGGAGCTTTGCGGGGCGGATATTTGCAAAAAGACCGAGCGCGCTGCGGATACCAAGCAGACCTGCTTCGGGGCGAAGATTTCCTGCTCCCTTATCCCACTTCGGTCCGCCGACTGCGCCGAGGAGGACGCTGTCGCTCGCCTTACACACGTCGATCGTTTCCTGCGGCAGCGGAACGCCCGTTTCATCTATCGCGATCCCGCCCATAAGAACGTCCGTAAACTCGAACCTATGTCCAAACTTTTCCGCGACCATTTCCAGCACGCGGACTGCTTCGCCTACTATTTCGGGGCCTATTCCGTCGCCCCGAATAACTGCTATCTTTTTTTCCATTTTTGTTTCCTTTCTCTAGCTGATGCTATCTCATGCTGTGAAAATACTCTGCCTCTCGAAGGTCAGTTCCGCTTAGCCAAAGCTTAATTGTTTACCGTTCAGCGTTTAAGCGAGTTAAGCAGACCGCCCTTGTCGATGATCTCCTTGATAAATTCGGGGAAGGGTTCGGCTTGAAATTTCGCGCCCGTGGTCAGATCCGTTATAATGCCCGCGTCGAAATCAACCTCAACTTCGTCCCCGCCGCCAATCGCCGCTGCCGCTTCAGAGCACTCCAGAATAGGTAAGCCTATATTTATCGCGTTACGATAGAAAATCCGCGCGAATGTCGCAGCTATAACGCACGATACGCCGCTCTCCTTAATAGCTATCGGCGCGTGTTCCCGCGAAGAGCCGCAGCCAAAATTTGCACCCGCAGTAATAATATCTCCATTTTTTACCTTACGTATAAAATCCTTATCTATATCCTCCATGCAATGCGAGGCAAGCTCCTTGTGGTCGGCGGTATTCAGGTAACGTGCAGGGATTATCACGTCCGTGTCAACATTATCGCCGAATTTATGTACAGTTCCTTTTGCTTTCATCGTTATCTCCTTGTCCTTTTCCTGTCAGTTCTCGATCTTGTAATCCGCGCAGCTTCTGTGCGCTGTGTAGGGTCGTACAAACCCGTCCGCCGCTGCAACGTGGGCGGGGTGTACCGCGTAGGCTTTAAGTGCCGCTTCGTCGGTGAATGTACAGTCAAGCATAACATCTCCCGCCGAGCTGGGTAAAAGCTCCGTTTCAACGCGAATGTCAATAAGCCCGTCGATCTGCCCCTTTAAGCCTTCTAAAGCCGTCTTAATGCCCTTTTTTACAGCCTCGCGCTCGCCGCCTTTCAGCTCGTCTTTAAGCACCCATATAATAACGTGTTTTACCATTTCAGTTTCCTCCGAATATATCGCTTCTTAATTCTCCCGCAACAGCACACGCCGCTGCAACCGCGGGGCTCGCCAGATACACCTCCGATTCGGGGTGTCCCATTCGTCCCACAAAGTTTCGGTTCGTAGTCGATACCGCGCGCTCTCCCGCCGCAAGTATCCCCATGTGCCCACCAAGGCACGGTCCGCAGGTAGGAGTACTGAACGCGCAGCCCGCGTTTATGAATATCTCCGCAAGTCCCTCGCGTATGCAGTCAAGATAAACCTGCTGTGTCGCGGGAATTACTATACAACGGACGTTTTTCGCAACCTTTTTTCCTTTAAGAACAGCCGCTGCGTTTCTCATATCCGAGATTCGCCCGTTTGTACAAGAGCCAATAACCACCTGGTCAATAACGATCGGCTTCCCGATCTCGTCAAGCGTTCTCGTGTTTTCGGGCAGGTGAGGGAAGGCAACCGTCGGTTTTACCGCGCTGAGGTCGATCTCTATAACCTGTTCGTAGTCATCGTCAGAATCGGGTGAAAATGCTTCAAACTGTCGGTCAACGCGCCCCTTGAGATATTCAAGCGTAAGCTCGTCAACCTCGAAAATCCCATTCTTTCCGCCCGCCTCGATCGCCATATTCGCTATGCAGAGCCTGTCGTCAACAGAAAGCGATTTTACACCCTCGCCCGTGAACTCCATCGACTTGTAAAGCGCGCCGTCAACCCCGATTTTTCCGATAATATGAAGGATCACGTCCTTCCCGCTCACGTTTTCGGAAAGGCTGCCCGTAAGATTGAATTTTATCGCGGCCGGCACCTTGAACCAGGCTTCGCCCGTTGCCATTCCCGCCGCCATATCCGTCGAGCCTACGCCTGTCGAAAACGCACCAAGCGCGCCGTAGGTGCAGGTGTGGCTGTCCGCGCCGATACAAACCTCTCCCGGAGCTATAAGCCCCTTTTCGGGGAGAAGAGCGTGCTCAATTCCCATATCTCCGACGTCGAAATAGTTCAGAATGTCATACTTCTGCGCGAAAGTACGGCACTGCTTCGTAAGACCCGCCGCCTTGATGTCCTTATTCGGGGTAAAATGATCCATAACAAGCGAAATCTTCGTGCGGTCGAAAACAGAACTAAATCCGTTTTTCTCGAACTCGTTGATCGCAACAGGACTTGTAATGTCGTTTCCGAGTACCATATCCAGCTTTGCGCGGATAAGCTGTCCCGCTTTTACGGAGGGAAGCCCCGCCGCCCTCGCCAGGATTTTCTGGGTCATTGTCATTGTTTTTTCTTCCTTTCTTCTGCTGTTTTATTTTGTATAAAGCAAAAACCGTCCGAGGAATTTCCGTCGGACGGTTTTGAAAAAAACTCTGTTACTTGGCGCATTTGCGCTTAAAGCAGGTGTATCTTTTTCTTCGCTAAGAAATTTTTAACGACGGAAACTGTTGTAACAATATAGCTGTTCAAAATAAACACGTCAAAATAAATCCCTAGCATTAGTATATCGGACGCACCAAAAGTACCGTTCTTGCAGAATGTGCAAACGGAACCAACAGGGTAATGGTAAGGGCCACGGCATATTTCATTCGCGGTAACACAAGCGCCAACGCCGATAAATTCAAGGGCTGCATAAATAACGAAAACAAGACCGACAATATTAGCAATCTTTTCGATCTGAGCGGTATTAACTGCGTCCATAGAGCCGGTAGCCTTAGAACGGTAAATAAGGAACGCGAAGCCGCCGAGCTGTACAAGTACGCTCAGCACGATAAGGATTGCGGGAATAACCGGAACGCCGACAGCGTTTAAAAACAAACCAAGAATCATTACTTTATCCTTTCCGCCTTACTTTGTAAAAGGCATATACTTGAAATGGTTTCCGACAAAAAGTGCGATGAACGACCAAACGGGATTGAAAAGAACGTAAAGGATCCATGCTGAACCGTTTGTGAAGAGGGTCACATTTCCCGTTGTCATAGGGTTAGCGAAAAATGCGCCCATAGCTACCGAAATGCCGATAAACACTACGAAAAGAGCAAGGTCGATAAGCGCGTAAAGCTTATTGCGGTTCTTCATAAAAAGGAACACGATAACGGGACTTAAGATCGAATAAGCAGCCTGTGCGTACATACAGATCTGATAGCCGTTAAAGTTCTCGTCAACAGCCGCAGGAACAAGCCCCGTAGCCGAGCTTATAAGCACGTCCGCGCTTGTACCCGTAAGCAGGCACACAACCCCGCCGAGCACCATAAACGCACAGATTATACCGAACACAAGTCTTGCGAGCAGGAAGCCCTTCAGCCCCAGCCCGAATTCGTCTTCTATGTAATCGTCCGCGGAAATATTGATAACATTTTCTGACATAGCACACCCTCCGTAAGTGATAAATTAAGATGACAATAGTATAGCATAGTTTGACGTTTTTGTCAACAGTAATGGTTTACACTAAATAGGTTTTGTGCAGGATTTTGTAACATTTCTCAAAAATCGGCGGTCGGTTTTGTGTTATTTGACACCACAGCTTCGGGCGGAAAATTTTTTTCGGCGCCGCGCTTGACAGTCCGCCGCATAAGCGCTATCATAATAAAAATGCCGTGCACTCACGGCAGCAAGGAGGTCACTATGAAGAAAAAATTTTTATTACTGTCCGCGCTTTTACTCCTGTCGGCCTGCTCAGAACCTGCCGTTACCGCCGAAGCGCCTGTTTCAACCGCCGGGACTACTGCGGAAAACGACTGCCGGAACGATCGCGGAAACGACTACCGACGCAGAAATCGACGCTGAAAAGCTGCTTTACGACTGCTTAAACAGCTATCAGGAAAATGTTATGCTCGAATTTAACGCAGCTTATGACGAAAACGGCGAGTACATACGGATCTATTCCGAAACAGACGACCCTGACTTTGTTGAATCGTGGTATCAGGTCGAGGATTTGTACACTCTTGATGAAATAAAGGAACGCGCGGGAAGAAGCCTGACGGGTAAGCAGCTTGAAGAATATTTATCGACCCTCGATTTTAACTTCAGGATCGACGACGGTAAGCTATTCATACGCGACCGCGAAATGAGCTTTCCTTATCCTATCACGGACAACTGGGAAATTTTTACCGAAACAGCCGAGATCCTCTCCCGGAATGAATCATCGGTAAAAATTCAGGCAAAAACCTGGAACAAAATATACGAATCGGATTATATCTTGTCGTTCACGCTTGAGCTTGACAACGGGATCTGGAAAATAGCGGAATACTCCCTCGACTTACCATACTGACGCCTTAAAGCCGATTTGACGAATCGTTAAAATCACAGCAGAAATGGGATCTCAAAGGCAGTAATTTCCTTTAGCGAGGCACGAAGACTGCGCCGCGTTCTTTTTTTTCCTTTCATATTTTTATTGTCAAACGCGTTTCAGTTTAATCATTCCTTTTCGTCACAGCCCTTTCACAAATAAAGAGTATCATATTATCAACAACTACTTCCGTATGAAAAGCCTGAAAGGAGAGCGGTGATGAAAAAAAATATTCTGCTTCTTGCTGTCCTTGCCGCACTTTCGGGCTGCGGCACGGAGAACGGGATTTATTCGGGCGAGACCGCGGCCGAACTTAACACCCTTACCGAATCGGGCAGTCTCCCGCAGTCCGACCAGGTGTTCGATAACGAATGCACGGTAGAACTTGGCGAAGCGGTTTCTATCCGAGGGAACGGCGCATGGTTTGAAAACGGCAGCCTTTCCGTAACCGAGGGCGGAGTGTACAACATCAGCGGAACTCTCAGCGGAACTCTTTATGTCGAAAGCGACGAGCCTGTAAAACTCGTATTAAAGGGCTTTTCCGCCGACAGCCCCGACAGCGCGGCGGTTATGTGTAAAAAAGGACGACTAAGTATAGAGGCGGCGGGCGAATCCGAAAACATTCTTGCCGCAGGAACTTCGGGCGCGGCTGTCTATACAGACGGGGAACTTGAACTATGCGGCACGGGAAAACTTACCGTTAAAAACACGAACGGCGGCGGAATTTACAGCGGGGAAGAGCTTACAGTTTCCGACTGTACGCTAACCGTTTTTTCGGGAACGACGGCAATATGTTCAAAAGAAAGAATAGCCGTTGAAAGCGGACGGGTAAAGGCAAAGGGAAACGGCGGCTTTAAAAGCGGCGGGCGCGCGGACATCAACGGCGGAAATGTCTTTATAAACGCCGAAAATTTCGGGATACGCGCCGACGGCGGCTGTATAATAAACGGGAAAGCGGTAGTTTCCGCGCCGGAATCGGGCGACGGCATCTCCGTAATGAACGGACTTTTACTCGCTTTTTGTGGCAAGGGTGCCGCTAAGCCGACCTCAGACTATATTCTCGCGCCTATCGCGGATCTTTCTGAACAGACGGCTGTTTCTGCGGTCAGCGAATCGGGGAACGTGCTTATTTCGGCTGTTGCGCCGGGAGCGGCTCAGGAAGTCGTTTTCAGCGCGGCGGACTGTTCGGAGATAAATCTGTTCGCGGGCGGAGATCTTTCCGGTACAGCCGACGAGCTTGGGATCACAGCGGACGGTGCGATTACGGACGGAACAAGTCTTTGCGCGGAAAACTCGCCCTCGCGGAGTGCTGCTTAACAGGGGCGGCGCGTAACGAAATTTGTGTTGACAAAAGCCGCGGAAAGCGGTATAATAAAGGTAAACAGCGAAGCTAACACAAAGGGGGAGAAGCAAATGTTCTGCGGATACTGCGGCTCGCAGATAGGCGACGGCTCGAAATACTGTCCGAACTGCGGCGCGCCTGTCAATAACACGGGAAATACCGCTCAGGCGCAAAGCTCAATACCTATCTCGCCAACTCCGTATGCGCCTTTTAACGGGGCTGAAAACGGGAAAACCTGGGCGGAGATAAAGCGCGTCGGCTGTATTTACGGTTCGGACGGAACACGCTACGGAATAGGCTGGATGAAATTTTTACTTTATTTTTCATTCTTCGCGACTGCCTTCACAAATCTTATTTCAGCCATTTTGCTTTTTACAGGCGCTACATACGGCGAGGAACTGGCTTACGTCAGGGAATTTTTCCCTATGCTGCGGACGCTCGATATAACTTACGGCTTTTTCGCGCTTGCTCTCGGCGGGCTTGCAATTTTCGTGCGTTTCAGGATAAGCGGACTTAAACGCGACGCTATGCGGTGGTATCTCATTCTGTTCGTTTCGGGTCTTATTATCGGTTATATCTACCTGATCGCCTGCGCGGTCATAGTCGGTTCATCTCCCGCCCTGGTTATCGCAGAGGAAATCGGAAGCGATATTACGTCCATTATCGTTTTCGTTGTCAACTACGCCGTTTATTTTAAGCACCGCGAATGCGTATTTATAAATGATTGAGAAAATTTTCAGCCCCTTTCACAGGCTATCCGTGAAAGGGGCTGTTTTTTATTTTATGACAATTGTCCGCACGGGCGCGGCTAAAGTCTGACGAAAAAGTGACGTCAGGAACAGATTGCCGGCAGGAAGGATCTGCGGCGGATCAAAGGGTGAATGTACCGAGGTTCTGACCCTTACGCCAGTCGATATACTCTTCATAGGTTCCGAGCTTATCGTAGCAGCCGTGCTCCTTAATTTCGATAATGCGGTTAGCAACCGTCTGGACAATTTCGTGGTCGTGAGAAGCGAAGAGGATATTGCCCTTAAAATCGCGCATACCGTTATTTACAGCGGTAATGCTTTCGAGGTCGAGGTGGTTGGTCGGCTGGTCGAGAATAAGCAGGTTAGACTGGAACAGCATCATTCTTGAGAACATACAACGCACCTTTTCGCCGCCGGAGAGGACATTTACAGGCTTGAAAATATCGTCGCCCGAAAAGAGCATTCTTCCGAGGAAGCCGCGAAGGTAGGTTTCGGTAACGTCCGTCGAATACTGGCGAATCCAGTCGAGAATGGACATTGTGCATCCTGCGAAGAAATGGTCGGAGTCAATCGGGAAGTAGCTCGTTGTGATCGTGCTGCCCCATTTGAAGCTGCCCTCGTCAGGCTCAATTTCGCCCATAAGTATTCTGAAAAGCGTTGTGATAGCGATTTCGCTTTCGCCGAGGAATGCGATTTTTTCGCCCTTTCCGACTGTAAACGAAACGTCGTCGATGACCTTAACGCCATCGACTGTTTTAGAAATTCCGCTGACCTGTAAAATATCCTTACCTGCCTCGCGCTCCATATCGAAGCCGATGAACGGATAGCGGCGGCTGGACGCGGGCATTTCCTCAACGGTAAGCTTATCGAGGAGCTTGCGGCGGGAAGTAGCCTGCTTGGATTTCGACTTGTTCGCCGAGAAGCGCTGGATAAAGGTCTGGAGTTCCTTTATTTTTTCTTCATTTTTCTTGTTCTGCTGCTTTATCATACGCTGGATAAGCTGTGAAGATTCGTACCAGAACTCATAATTTCCGACGTACATTTTGATCTTTCCGTAGTCGATATCGACCGTGTGGGTGCAGACGTTATTTAAGAAATGACGGTCGTGGGAAACAACGATAACTGTACCGAAATACTCCGCGAGGAAATCTTCGAGCCACGCGATAGCGTCGATATCGAGGTGGTTCGTCGGCTCGTCCATGAGAATGATGTCGGGGTTGCCGAAAAGCGCCTGCGCGAGAAGAACCTTTACCTTTTCGTTACCCGAAAGGCTGCTCATACTGCTGTACATAATGCTTTCATCAAGACCGAGACCCTGAACGAGCTTTGCCGCGTCGCTCTCCGCTTCCCAGCCGCCAAGCTCCGCAAATTCGCCCTCAAGTTCGCTTGCGCGGTTACCGTCCTCTTCGGAGAAGTCTTCTTTTTCGTAAAGCGCGTCCTTTTCCTTCATAACGTCGTAAAGGCGCTTGTTACCCATAATAACGGCTTCCTGAACGGTATATTCATCGAAAGCGAAGTGATCCTGTCTAAGAACCGACATACGCAGATTTTTCGGGATCGTAACCGAGCCTGTTGTCGGCTCAAGCTCGCCGTTGAGGATTTTTAAGAAGGTGGACTTACCCGCGCCGTTTGCGCCGATAACGCCGTAGCAGTTTCCCTCGGTAAACAGCAGGTCTACGTTTTTGAAAAGGGTCTGTCCGCCGAACTGTAAGCTAACGTCCGAAACTGTAATCATATATAAATCGTCCTTTCTTTTGTCTTTTACAATCAATCATTATCAGTATAACATATTTCTTACGATAATGCAAACGAATTATTGTACAAAAGGACGTTGGGAAACAGAGGGGAGTTAATGGATAATTAACAATTAGCAATGTGATATTCGCAGCCGGCAACGGCAAAACCGCTAAACCGCCAGGCGATTTTTGTGAAATTCTAACAAATTTTCTCCAAAAAAGAAAAAAGCCGGGAAAAACCGGTTACGATTTAGTGTTTAAAACTGTTTTATAAGTGAGAGGCAAAATTCTCGGAAATATATTTCGGCTAAAGCCGAGGAGGAAAAAGGTATGCAGACTTGGAAATTTTTTAGGAGTACAACGGCTATGCTGCTTGCGGGGGCAATGATGACGGGTGCGGTTTCGGCGGATTGGGAGGTCGATCCGGAGATAAGCGCAGGAAATCTGAGCGGCGAATCAGGCGCAAGAAATCACGTTATGGAGAATATCGCTGAATATCTGTATATGTTCGATTACGATATGGACAATGTTTCAATTTCGGAAATCTACCCCATATACACTTTCGGCGAAGCGGATAACGATACCGGATTTTACATCTGCTATGTTTTCAAAGACGGCGAAGTTATCGCAGACCTTGCAATTTCAGAGAAAAACGGCAGTTACTATTCAACATTTGAACTTTGCGAAAACGTGTATGCTGACAGCGTATTTGAAAATAAAATCCCGATTTCTTTTGCCGCGGACGGCGAAAATTTGTATATGGTGAGCGGAGAAAACGCTCGTGTAATTTCTTCCGAAATTCAGAATGTTGGTGAAATTTATTCCGTTTCTGAACTTAACCTGCCCGTCATTACGCAAAGTGTAATGACTGCTTCGGAAATTCCGCAAACTTGTGCTGTACAAGCTTCTGATGACGTTATTACGAGGAATAAGTATAAGGTTCCGATAGTTGGTAATTTAACCATAGATGACCATGGCGTGTGTTGGGCGGCTTGTGTTGCTTCTAAGGTCATGTATCAGATCGTTAAATACATGAATACGAACCTTACGGCAAGGGATGTTTATGATGCGTATATGGACAAATATGGAACGATTCACGCAAAAAGGACCAGGTATATTAACGGCTTGGCTCTTTATGGTATAGCGGCATATGATCATTCGGAAGATGTTATTTTATCAGAAGCTGATTTAATTGATAAAGCCGAGGGGGGAGATGTAACGATTTTAAGGTTGGAAGGAGGGAAAAATAATCACGCCGTTCTTTTCGCAGGAAGCTTAACCACAAAAACAAACAGCAATACTTTTAAAAGCTGCAAGTATTATATCATGGAACCAAATAAAACATCGTATATATCGATAAGTATTGATAGTGCTATGTACGCAGGAAAGAAAGGGTTCGTATACACAGCTTCAAGCGGAACTGTATACACATACATAGATTCGATATACAATAGTTAATCTGAAAGGACAAATATACTATGAAAAAGAAATTTTTAACTGCCGTACTCGCTGTTCTTGTAATGACAAATGCGATTACCGCTTCAACATTTGCGGATTACGATAAAACTGAAAGGAATTATGTTACATACGAACGCGATGGTTTTTCCTACTGTGAGACCGAGGGTATAGTTCGTTGTTATAATAAGGAGAAAAGATTGACAATATTGGATTATACAAATGCCAGCGAAGAAGACGGCAAAAATTGTAAGAAATTTTTTGAATTGTTTAAAAATGGCGCAGACAAAGAAGAAATAGAGCGCTATTATAATTATTGGTTGTCTGATGAAGGCGGTATGTCAGAAACATTATGTTTTACGGATGAGCAAATAACCTTTTTAAATGATGGAGTAAATCGAATTATAAAAATTGATTTTACCCCTGTTGATCATACCAAATTTTCGCTTACAAAAGACTGGGAGCGTGAGAGCAATGTCCTGTTTGAGTTTTATACTGACAAGTATAGAGCAATTGAAAAAAGATACCCGTTAGACGAGCGTAATACTTTTACAACAAAGGAGATTCGCTCGGAATCTATGATTGCTGCGGACGAGAGTATTTACCAGGGAATTGCACTCGTAACCTATTTCTTTAACACAATTAACAGTATCGACCTCTACCCCTGCACCGAGGGCTGGAACACCATAGACAGCGATAAATACTATGTCAAATCCGACGGAACGCTTGCGACAAAATCTATGACGATAGACGGTGTTCGTTACAAGTTCGCCAAAAGCGGTGTTTGCGAGGGCAAATATACAGGCTGGACTAAATCGTCAAGGGGCAAGCGTTATTGGAAAAACGGCGAACTTCTCAAAAACAAAACGTTACGGACAAAGAGCGGGAAAGTTTACAGGATTGACAGGAATGGGTATGCGGCGGTGAAGGTTAGTTAATTGCTACAAAGTACGGCTGTTAAACTGTGGAAATCTAACGAATTTTCCCAAAAATGAAAAAAGTTATATAAGTGAAAGTGTAAAAAACTTTCAAAAAATATCTCTCGGCTAAAGCCGAGGAGGAAAACAAAATGAACAAAACAACAAAAGCAATTATCGCAGCCATTCTTGCTTGCACAGTCACATATTCACCTATATACGCCGCCTCTTCCGCAGCGAAAAAACAGTCGTCGCGGAAAGCGTTAAGCCCGCCGCAAGCACGCCTATAACAACTGCGGAAGAGCTTATGAAAATGAAAAAAGACGGGGTGTATCACCTCGCAAACGATATCGACCTTTCAGGAGTTAAGTGGCATTCGATAAACGGTTTTTTCGGAACATTCGACGGGAACGGCTATGAAATAAAAAAACTGAGTTCGGAAAAATACGGCTTATTTTCAACGCTCGAAAGCGGCGCAACAGTTAAGAATGTTAAGCTTACAAATGTCAAAATAATATCCGAGTTTAAAACAGTCGGTGCGATTGCGGCTATCATAAAAACAAAAACTGAAAATGTTTCTGTTGACGGCTGTTTCGTAAGCGGATATGTTGTATCCTCGCAGAGAAGATATAAGAAGAAAGTCGAATCGGGAAACGCGGGAGCTATTATCGGAAAGAACAATTCTAAAAGTACGGTTATAAGCAATTGTTTCAGTAACACAATAGTTTGCTCGGAAAAGAGAGTCGGCGGTATTGTCGGAACAAATAAGGGAACAGTTTCTGAATGCGGATTTAGCGGCACTTTCGGCAATTCGCGGAACGTTTACGATTTTGCGTATAAAGAGGGCGAAATAGGTATGGATGTTTACGAGTACCTTTTTTGCGGCGGAGAAATTTGCGGCGTCAACTACGGAACAGTTGAAAACCGCGTGAGCGTCTATAATGATAAAGGCGGCGTACAGTACGCCGGCGGAATTGCCGGGCGCATTATGCCGAATGGAAAGGTTATCGGCTGCGTGAATCTGAGCAATGTTCGCACGAGTAACGAAAGCGGTCATTTTTGGGGGCTTATTGCGGGGTATTCATACGTTAAAGGCGAGATTTCCAATTGCTTCTCCCTTGAACCGAACGAGGAAATGACGAAAGCTGCTGCTAAATCTTTAGGACAGTTCTCCTGCGAATGGATAGCTGAAAAAGAGCCGGGGGATTGTGTAGATAAGCTCGGCGAGGAATGGTGTATTGAAAGCGGAAAGCCTGTACCCGCGTCGATAAGAGCTTTTGTAAACGACGAGCCGCTTTATTTAATTGCAGGCAGCGTGTTAAAGGTAAATAGCTAAGAGTATAAACGGTTTTTCAATAAGGGGCTTGCCCCGTCATGTCACAAAAGTTGTGTAACGTGGCAAGGGTTGGCTTTGCCGGCCTGTCATTCGGAAGGGAATTGTATCCCTCTTCTGAATGACAAATGGGACCCGCCGCCTAAGTTATATCGGTACCGATTGTATGACATCTGATGCGCCGCCTTTATTCACTATTTTTTCACCCTCAAACGCTTGCCAAGTATCCTAAAATGTGTTATAATAATAAAATAACACTTTATCAGGAGGTACGATATGGCTTCACATTACGCATTTTCAAAGGTTACTCCCCAGCTCGAACAAATGGCTTCCCTTTGCCGCGAGCACAGCAATATCGCGCCCGACCTTTATCTCGAACACAACATTTTCTGCGGTCTTAGAGATTTAAACGGTAAGGGCGTTCCTACGGGACTTACCGATATTTCCGAAATTGTTTCTAAAAAGAATGTTGACGGCGAAATAGTCCCGTGCCGCGGAGAGCTTTATTACCGCGGGTATAATGTTCAGGATATTATACGCGGTTTTATGAAGGACAAGCGGTTCGGCTTTGAGGAAACGACCTACCTACTCCTGTTCGGAAAGCTTCCGACGGATAAGGAGCTTGACGAATTTACTCATCTCATCGCGGATTACCGTCAGCTTCCGTCCTCGTTTGTACGGGACATTGTGCTGAAATCGCCGAGCGAGGATATTATGAACACCCTTGCGCGCAGTATTCTCACGCTTTATGCCTACGACGACAGCCCCAACGACCTTTCTATCCCCAACGTCCTGCGCCAGTCGCTTGAGCTTATCTCACTTTTCCCGATGCTTGCGGTTTATTCGTATCAGGCGAAAAAATACTATATCGACAACGAGGGGCTTTTTATCCACCGCCCTCACCACGGTCTTTCCACCGCGGAGAATATTCTCCATCTTCTTCGTGAGGACAGCCGTTACACCGAGCTTGAAGCGCGGGTCCTCGACCTTGCTCTTGTACTTCACGCGGAGCATGGCGGCGGCAACAACTCGACCTTTACAATGCACGTTGTAACATCTTCGGGTACGGACACATATTCTGCTGTTGCGGCGGCTTTAAGCTCGCTTAAAGGTCCTAAGCACGGCGGTGCTAACCTGAAGGTATGCGATATGTTCGCGGAGATGAAGCGCGAAATAAAGGATAAAACGGACGAGGACGAAATAACCGCATATCTTGAACGACTGCTCAACAAGGAAGCGTTCGATAAGAGCGGACTTATCTACGGTATGGGTCATGCGGTCTACTCCGTTTCCGACCCGCGTGCCGAGGCTTTTAAGGGCTACGTTGAAAAGCTTGCCGAGGAAAAGGGAATGACCGACGAGTTTAATTTTTACAGCACTGTCGAGCGGCTTGCGGCTCAGCTTATTGCGAAAAAGCGCCGTATTTACAAGGGCGTGAGCGCAAACATCGACTTTTACAGTGGCTTCTGCTACACTATGCTGGGGCTTCCGCGCGAACTTTATACTCCGCTTTTCGCAGTCGCGAGAATTTCCGGCTGGTCGGCGCACCGCATTGAGGAGCTTATAAACGGAAAGAAGATAATCCGTCCCGCTTATCTTAACGTTCAGCCGCGCCGCGATTATGTCGCGCTGAACGAGCGGGAAAACTGATAAAAAATATATAAAACAGGATTTACGAGGAAATGTCCTCTGTAAATAGATCACAATGAATGGGAAGGAAAAAAATATGCTTATTCTGAACACGCTTCCGCAAAGCGAGGCTCAGACGGCTGTCCGCGCGCTTGAAACGGACGGCTGTGAAGTCCTGCACACGGAAAAAATGGACATTCGCCCGTGTATCGGGTGCAATTTCTGCTGGCTGAAAACGCCGGGCATATGCTCGGTAAAGGACGACTACGAGGTTATCCTTAAAGCGCTTATGCGCGGCGGCACGATAATTTTTATCGGGGGAACAGCTTTCGGAGCAGCCGACCATCGGCTTAAAAACGTGATTGACCGAAGCCTGCCGCTTGTTACAATGTACACGGTCATCAAAAACGGCGAAATGCGGCACACGCCCCGTTATCGTATGAAGCGTATGCGGTTTATGCTCTTGTACAAGGGCGACGGCGACCGCGAGTATCTTAATCTCTGGCTTAACCGCGTGGCGGTAAATTTCGGCGGGGAAGCGCTTGGAGCGTTCCCGATCGAGGAAGCGGAGGTGGCGGCGAAATGCGTCTGACGGTAATAAACTGTTCGCCGCGAATCAGGGCGAAAAGCAACACGGAAATTATTCTGGAACACTTTCTGCGCGGCTTCTGTGAGGACGGGAATACCGCCGAGGTATGGCATTTGTCCGACAGGAGCGAATGGAAACAGGCGGCGGAAGCCTTTTCCGAGGGCGAGGAAATTCTGTTTGCTGTTCCGCTTTTTGTTGAAAATATCCCCGGACTTATGATGGAATTTCTGGAGCAGCTTCTGCGGAAGGAAAAACCTGCGCGGATCTCGTTTATATTACAGGGCGGATTTCCCGAAGCGGCGCAGCTGAGATGCGGGGAACGCTTTCTGAAAAGCCTGCCCGAAAAGCTTGGCTGTACGCTGGGCGGGGTTCTTATAAAGGGGAATATGTTCGGAATGAGGCTTGTCCCCGAAGAATTTGCGAAGCCTGACCTTGAGAGATACGTTGACGCGGGGCGGCATTTTGCGGAAAACTGCGGTTTTACCGAGGAATACGCGAAGGAGTTCGGCGGCGCGGAGCATATGCCGAAATCGGAAGCTTTACAGTTTTCGACTATCGGACGGATTATGCAGCGGGTATATATGACGAAAATCGCCAAAGAAATGGGCTGTAAACAAAAGCTTACGTACAGACCGTATAAAACCGATAAACTATAACAATAATGGCGGCTGCTTCCGTAAGATGGCAGCCGCCATGTTATAAACGCTCGGTCAGCACTTGACATTTCAGCTGAAATATGATAAAATATACCGATATTTCAAAACATATATACCGCCGTGCGGCGGCTGAGTGAACATCTTAGGGGTGAGCGGATTGTCTATTATATTAACCTTGCGCGAAGAATTTGTTTGTTTGATCTTTCTCGTTTTTATGATATGCTATCATATTGTTTACAAGAGCAAAGATGAAAATAAAGAGGGTAGGGCATTTTTAAAGCTTTCGTTTTATGCGTTCCTGCACGTGCTGCTTGACATAATAACGATAATAACGGTAAACAACCTGGAGTTTTTTCCCGAAGAACCGAACAAATGGCTTCATATCGCCTTTTACTGCGTTGGTATTATGTTTGTCGTGGAGTTTTTGGACTACGCGATCAAGCTTACCATGTCGCACAGAGCCTTAAAACAGTACCGCCGAGTTAAGCTCGTTCCTATTTTAATTATACTTCTGCTTTCGTTCGTTCTTCCGATAGAGTATATAAGCGGTCGGGGAACAAATTATAGCTATGGTCCGCTTCTTTTTGTCTGCTATGGTATTTTCGCCGCTTGCTGTGTTGCGGCGGTGGTTCTTGTTATGGTGAATCGAAAAAAGCTGGAGAAAAAGGTGCGGCTTGCGGTTTTGCCGACTGTCGCGCTTATGATGGTGATGATAGCTGTACAGGCGGTTATCCCCGAATTGTTAATGACGGGAGCCTGTGTAACGCTGGTGTGCCTAGGATTCTTTGTTACGGTCGATAATCCCGTTTCCGCGTATGTTGAACAGGCTCTCTGGGACAACGCGACAGGCGTTCGCAACAAGAACAGCTATGAAAAGCAGCTTTCGGCATTTGAAAAGAAGTACCGCGCAAAAACGCTTGATATAGGCTTTATCGTATGCGACCTGAACGGGCTTAAATATGTCAACGACAATCACGGTCACGACGAAGGGGACAAGCTTATTAAAGCGGCGGCGGCTGTTCTTTTAGACAATCTTGAAGCTGCGTATAACGTTTATAGAACGGGCGGAGATGAGTTCGTAGTAATATATCTTTCGACAAGTGATGAGGTTGTCGGAGCGGAGATGAAAAAAGTCCGCGAGGCTTGTGAGAACTTTACGGACTGTAAAATAAAGCTCAGCATCGCGATGGGGTATGCGTCCGGAACGGCTGATTACGCGGGAATTAAGGATATATACAATCGCGCGGACGAGCTTATGTATGAGAACAAGGCTGAAACGAAGCGGAAAAATCCTGAACTATGCAGATAAAGGCTTGACAATTCTGCTGTGCTGTGATAAAATATGATAAAATGAAATATATAAATGCGTTGATGAGAACGAGTAGCGCGCGAACGGTTTTTTCAGAGAGCCTGCGGCAGGTGTGAGCAGGCAGACCCCGCGCGGCGAATTACCTCTCGGAGCGGCTTGCCGAAACACTTTGGAATTGGAGTAGGCGGCACGGGTAAGCCCGTTATAGCTTTAGGAGATGTCCGCGATTTCGCGGATAATCGAGGTGGTACCGCGTTCACACGCCCTCGGAGCTTTCCGAGGGCTTTTTATTTTGAAGGTAAGCGTATGAAAAAGGTATTGAAGTACGGGTTGATACTCTTTGCGGGCGGGGCGGTCAGGTTTGCTGCGGTAGTGATAATGACAGCGGTTTCGCTCTGGGCGTTAAGCATAGCCGACCTACTGTATTTTCTGTTGGCGATGGGAATAACCGCGCTTGGGATATGGTCGGGGTTTTGCCTGTCGGATTTTTTGGACAAGGAACCGAAGATTTCGTGGCTTGCGGGAGCATTGACATACGCGCTGGGGGCGGCTTTGGTTTTAGCATTTATGATTATCTCCAACGAAATCAACATCGCGAAGGCGTTGGATTCAAGCGAAATGTTCCGCGGGCTTTCTTACAGCTTAAACCGCGCATTCAGGTGGATCCTCTGGGGAAACGCACCCGTGGTCGTATTAAATCCGCTTGTACAGGTTTTTCGGCAACGTTTTAAAAAGTCCTAACGCCGCGCCTTTTGAAAGCTTCTTCTCTCTCCCACTCCCGCTGACGGCGCGGTTTTCACGTGCTGCTTCCGGCGGTTGAGCGGCGCACTCGCTGCCTCACGGCGGGGCGCGCAGCGCGCGGAATTGCTTCACAATTCCGCCGCGGCGGTGTTTTGCACCGCCGCACTGTCCCGCAAAGCGGGACAGGCGCTGCGCGCCCCGCCGTGGGGAAGCAACCTGCCCCCATTAGCTGCTGACGCGCCTGCGTGGAGCAGGAGCAGTTAAAAAGGAAACCGCAGAATTAAGGCAAGCTTGAAATAAGCAAAAGCGTAAAAGAAAATAAAAGGCTGTGGAAAAAATGAGATCGCCCGATGTTTTGTCGCTTATGAGGGGTAAATTCACCCGCAAAAACCAAAAATTAAAACCGATAAACCAAATAATCAACATAAATTCAAAATGCGAAAGGAATAAAATCTATGACTCTCTATGAAGAACTTGTCCGCCGCGGACTTATCGCGCAGGTAACGGACGAAAAGGAAATCAGCGAAATGATTAACGCGGGAAAGGCAACCTTTTATATCGGCTTCGACCCTACCGCCGATAGCCTCCACGTAGGTCACTTTATGGCTCTGTGCCTTATGAAAAGACTCCAGCAGGCTGGCAATAAGCCGATTGCCCTCGTCGGCGGCGGTACAGGTATGATCGGCGACCCGTCGGGTAAATCCGATATGCGTAAAATGCTCACCCCCGAAACGATCGAGCACAACTGCGAATGCTTTAAAAAGCAGATGAGCAAGTTCATTGACTTCTCCGAGGGCAAGGCGCTTATGGTAAATAACGGCGACTGGCTCTTAAAGCTCAACTATATCGACGTTCTTCGCGAGGTGGGCGCGTGCTTCAGCGTAAATAAAATGCTCACTTTCGAGTGCTATAAACAGAGAATGGAGCGCGGTCTTACCTTCCTCGAATTTAACTATATGATCATGCAGAGCTACGATTTCTATATGCTTTATCAGAAGTACGGCTGCAATATGCAGTTCGGCGGCGACGACCAGTGGGCAAATATGCTCGGCGGTACGGAGCTTATCCGTAAGAAGCTCGGCAAGGACGCTCACGCTATGACGATCACCCTCCTCCTCAATTCCGAGGGAAAGAAAATGGGCAAAACCGAAAAGGGCGCAGTGTGGCTCGACCCCGAAAAAACCAGCCCCTACGAGTTCTTCCAGTACTGGCGCAACGTTGCCGACGCAGATGTTATAAAGTGCCTTAAACTTCTGACGTTTGTTCCGATTGAGGAAATCGAGGAAATGGAAAAAACTATGGAAGGCTCGGCTTTCAATAAGGCTAAGGAACTTCTCGCCTTTGAGCTTACCAAGATGATTCACGGCGAGGACGAAGCGAATAAAGCCCTCGCCGCAGCTAAGAGCCTGTTCGGCGGCAGCGGCGTTTCTGCTGATATGCCTACCGATGAAATCCCCGCAGATATGTTCACGGATAATAAAATCGGAATCCTCGACCTGCTCACAGCGGCAAAACTTGCTCCGTCGAAACGCGAGGCGCGAACCCTTATCGCAGGCGGCGGTATAATGGTCGACAACGTGAAAATCGACGACCCCAACGCCCAGATCGAAATTAACGATTTCGTTGTCGTTAAAAAGGGAAAGAAGGTTATTCATAAGGTTAAGAAATCCGACAATTAAATATCCTTTCCATTCGCCATTGGCGAATTATTATTTACTTGCCGTTTTCCACTGAAAACCGCTGTGTTCCTTTCCGTCCTTGCCAATATAGCTATACGGCTCACATTCGGGGAGGACGGTTGTCTTTTTTCCTTTTGATGTAAAGGAAATCTCCTTGCCGTCAAGCAGCTTCAAAAGCTGTGCTTCATTAAGCTCTTTGCCGTAAACCTTTGCAATGTTCATTCCGCATTTGCCGGTACAGTAGCAGCACGCTGAATATCAACGGTTATTAGCTGAACATAATATTACGCAAAGCATGTCGCGAAAAGGAAACTGCATGGATAACGGTGCTATGGAGAATTTCTTCGGCAGGCTTAAGGTTGAGATGTTCTACGGTGAAAAATTTGAAAGCGTTAACGTTTTCATTGATAAACTCAATGAATACATCTATTATTACAACAACGAAAGGATTTCTTCCAAACTAAAAATGAGCCCGGTGCAGTTCCGAACTCATTTTCAATCAATTTAATATTTTATTTTGTCTAAACTTTGGGGTTCGCTTCATTTTTACAGCTTCGGGGTTTTCTTACGATTTAAGCACCTCCCGGTAATCCCAGACGTAAATTGCGCCTGATATAACCGTAAGGGCTGCACATATATACATTAAAATGTCGCTCACGAGCGGAAGGAACGTTATTTCAGCGCCAAAGTCCACAAATATATGCAGTCCGAGTATCACGCATATCGCCGCCATGGTTGACGCCGTTTTGAGCTTGCCCCATATATTCGCGGCAATAACCAGCTTTTTCTCGCTGCCCGCCGCAACCAGCCGCAGTCCTGACACAAGAAATTCCCGTGCAATTACGACCCAGACAAGCCATGCCGACGTATAGCCAAGCTCCACCATACATATAAGCGCGGCGGCAACCAATATTTTATCCGCAAGCGGGTCGAGAAATTTTCCGAAATCCGTCACCATATTATATTTCCGCGCAATTTTCCCGTCAAGCATATCCGTTATGCTCGCGACAGCAAAAAGAATAAGCGCAATAAGATGCTCCTGAAACGCAAGCGCGGCGACGAAAAACGGCACGATCACCACGCGCAGCATTGTAAGCTTATTCGCAAGATTCATCTCTTAATCCTCCTCCGCTTCGCCGATGAGGTTATTTTCAAGACTGTCCGTTATTTTTATTTTTACAAATTGCCCTAAGGAAAGCTTATTTTTACTCGAAAAATAAATCATTCCGTCTATTTCGGGGGCATACGACGCGTCGCGCCCGAAGTACATTTCAGAATACCTGTCGTAACCCTCAACTACGCACTCGGTAGACTCGCCGACCTTTTCCGCGCAGTAATCGCCCATTCGGATTTCCTGCTGTTCGGTTATTATTTCGGCGCGGTGTTCCTTTTCCGCGTCGGCAACCTGATTCGGGAAATCGGCCGCGGGAGTACCGTCCTCCTGAGAATACGCGAAACAGCCCAGCCGCTCGAAGCGGATTTCGTGTGCAAACTCGGCAAGCTCGGTGAACTGCTCCTCGGTTTCGCCGGGGAAGCCTGTAATAAAGGTTGTTCTAAGGGTAAGACCCTTTATTTTTTCACGCAGCTTAGCGATAAGCGCAGTCAGGCTGGCGCGGTCGCCCGTTCGGTTCATATCGCGGAGGATTTCGCCGCTGCAATGCTGGAGCGGGAGGTCGATGTACTTACAGATCTTATCCTGTTTCGCAATCGTTTCGATAAGCTCGTCGGTCATTCGTTCGGGGTAGCAATAGAGCAGCCTTATCCACTTAACGTCAAGCTCGCAGAGTTTATTCAGAAGTTCGGGAAGCATAAGCTTTCCGTAGAGGTCCTCGCCGTAGCGGGTAGTGTCCTGAGCAACGAGGATAAGCTCCTTTACGCCGCTTTTTACAAGCCCCTCGGCTTCGGACACGATATTTTCCATCGTTCTGGAGCGGAAACGCCCGCGAATCTGCGGGATAGCGCAGTATGTACAGCAATTGTCGCAGCCGTCCGCGATACGCAGGTAAGCGTAATGGGGGAGGGTAGAGAGAAGCCTGTCGCCGTCCATAGTATGTTCCTCGACATTTCCGAAGTCGATTACACGCTCGCCGTTCATGACGCGGTTTACTGCGTCAACTATATCTGCGTTTCTGCCAAGCCCTAAAACTGCGTCGATTTCGGGGAACTCCTCGTCCATCTGCTGCTGATAACGCTGGGCTAAACAGCCCGTAACGATAATTTTTTTATTTATTCCGTCATTCTTACGACTTATAGCCTCGCAGATCTCCTCGATCGCTTCTTCCTTTGCGCTCTGGATAAAACCGCAGGTATTTATAATTACGACATCGGCAAGACCTGCTTCGGGGACGAGCTTAAAGCCCGCCTTATCGAGCTTTGCGAGCATAAGCTCCGCGTCGCACTGGTTTTTCGGGCAGCCGAGTGAAACTACCCCGACCTTTATCGGTTCAGACATATCAACATTTCCTTTCGGTTATTCTAGCCATTCGGGCTCGTCAAAATCCTCTTCTTCTCCCGCGTTTTCGCGCACTGTATCAATTGCGTTTTTTATCTCTCCGTAGCTGTAACCGCGCCTTGCTAATGCGGCGATCACCTTTTGCAGCTCCTTACGCCCCTCGATTCCCTCGCCGAAGATGCGGTCATAATATTTTTGTTCTATCAGCTCCTCCAGCGCGCCCTGTCGGGCTTCATCGGGGAACTGTTCTAAAGCGGCGTCTATGATCTCGCGGTCAAGTCCTTTTTGTGACATCATAAGGGCGGCTCTTCTTACGCCGTATTTTTTCCCCTCGATATAGCTCCGCGCGAGCCGCCTTGCGTAACGGTCCTCGTCGAGGTAGCCGTACTCCTCGGCGAAGGCTACTGTCTTTTCGCAGGTTTCGGGGGAGTAATTGTTCAGAAGCTTTTTATACAGCTCCTTACGGCTGTAATCGCGCCCTCCGAGGAGGTAGAGAGCGCGCCGCTTTGCGATTTCAAGCTCGGTCATTTGCCCATATCGTCGAGGTTAAACTCCTGGAAATCGTCGTCTTTTTCCGCGTCAACGACAACGTCCTTTTTAGCCCTGGATTTTTTCGGAGCGGGCTTTTTTTCTTCACTTTCACTTTCACTTCCATTTCCGCTTTCCTCTTCCTCCGGCTCAGAAATTTCAGCGTCGGAATCGGAAGCGGCGGTCGCTGCGGCGGAATCGTCGTTGGAGTCGTCGTCTGCTGCGTACGCCAGCTTCTGAGCGTTCTCCATAATTTTATCCTCAAGTTCCTTCTGGATATCAGGGTTTTCGCCTATGTACTTCTTTGCATTTTCGCGTCCCTGACCGATACGCATATCGTTATAGCTGAACCATGCGCCTGACTTTTTAACAAGACCCAGCTCTACGGCGTAGTCTAAAATCTCACCGAGTCGGGAGATGCCGTGTCCGAAAATCATATCGAACTCACATGTTTTAAACGGGGGAGCGACCTTATTCTTGATAACCTTACACTTTGTACGACTTCCGACGTTAGTTGAGCCGTCCTTAATTGGCTCGCCTTTACGAACCTCGATACGGACGGAGGCGTAGAATTTGAGTGCGCGTCCGCCGGGGGTCGTTTCGGGATTACCGAACATTACGCCGATTTTCTCACGGACCTGGTTAATAAAAATGGCTACGGTATTCGACTTAGAGATCACGGCGGTGAGCTTTTTCATTGCGGAGGACATAAGGCGCGCCTGGACGCCGACGAAGCTATCGCCCATATCGCCGTCGATTTCCGCCTTTGTTACCATTGCGGCAACGGAGTCGAGGACGATTATATCAATTGCGCCCGAACGAACGAGGGCTTCCATAATATCGAGCGCCTGCTCGCCGGTATCGGGCTGAGAAACGATAAGCTGGTCGATATCTACGCCGAGTGCCTTTGCGTACACGGGGTCGAGGGCGTGTTCGACATCGACGAAGGCTGCGATACCGCCGCGCTTCTGAGCTTCTGCGATAGCGTGGAGGGTAACGGTAGTTTTACCGCCCGACTCAGGTCCATATATTTCGACGATTCTGCCCTTCGGCAGTCCGCCTATACCCAACGCCATATCAAGTCCGATAGAGCCTGTCGGGATAGACTCGACGTTAAGCGCGGATTTTTCGCCCATACGCATTACCGAGCCTGCGCCGAACTGCTTTTCGATCTGTGCGATCGCGGCGGCGAGGGCTTTTTTCTTTTCCTCGGCGGTTGTTGGGGTTTCGAGCTTCTTTTTCGGAGCGTTGCTTTTTGCCATTTCACTACATTCCTTTCTAGGATAAACTTTTTCTCCGCTTTCGGAGTCTATATACATAATAGCACTTTTGTTGTCCTATTTTCGGTACATCTTTTCTCGCTTTTTCTGCGCACTTCTTTTATTATACCACAACTTCGCTTAAATTACAACTCTTTTACCAACTTATTTCGCTCTTGCTGCCCCATTTTCACCGTCCTGATTCCCGACTCCTTTCCCACCCCCTCCCGCTTTTACAGGCTTCTTCTTCCCGGCGGGGCGGGCGCAGCCCGCGGAATTGCCCCGCAATTCCGCGGGTCGTGCGGTGAAGCCGCACGCCGGTCCCGCTTTGCGGGACGGCTGCGCCCGCCCCGCCGGGAAGAAGAAGGTGCGCCGATTCAGCCGAAGCTAAAGCCTGTCCGCTTAGCGAGCTTCCCGAACTTTTCGCAGGTGCGCCGCTTATCTCCTGCCGCGCTGACCGCTTAAACGGGCGCTGAGAACGCCAAGTATCTGTTCCTTTCCGACCGCGCCGACAAGCGTGTCGGTAACGCTGCCGCCGCTGAAAAGCAGCATGGTGGGAATGCTGCGAATCCGGAAACGCTCCGCCAGCTCGGACTGCTCGCCGACGTTTACCTTTCCTATCCGTACAGTGCCGTCAAGTTCGCAGCTGAGCGATTCGAGCAGGGGCGCAAGCATTCGGCATGGCGTGCACCAGTCCGCGTAAAAATCCACCAGAACGGGCAAAGCCGAACCGAGAACCTCGCCCTCAAAATTTTCTTCCGTTACAGAAAATGTTGCCATATCATCTCTCCTTTTCACAAGGAGTATTGTCACAAGACGGCGGATTATTCGAGGAAATACGTGGCTTCCATATCCGCAGTGGCAAGCGCAAAGGCAAGCGGGTACTTTTCAAGCGCACGCCCGACCAGATTGTTGTCCTCCGTTCCCGAAAAGCCCATGTGCCAGCGTATCGCCATAGCCTCCTCGCGCGTCAGCCGCATAAAGCCGCTTATCATATAAACCGACTTTTCGCCGTGCCCGTAGGGAAGCTCGTCCTCCGTCCTGTACGTCGGGACGCGCTCCCATACCCCCGCGTCGTTCTTGACATTGCGGAAATCGCGCTTGTAGGTGTCGGTTTTACACAAGTCATGGAGAAGCGCGACAATCGCTATCGACTCCTCTGAGCAGTTCACCTTGTACACCTCTTTAACACGCGGGCGCGAAAGGTAATCCTTTAAGCAATGGTAGACGTTAAGCGAATGCAGCGCCAGCCCGCCGTCAAATGCGCCGTGGAAGCGGGTGCTGGCGGGTGAAATAAAAAAGTCGCTCTTCGTTGTAAGATATTCGAGAAGCTTTTCCGCGCCGTCACGCTTGACATTTTCACGAAAGATTCCGATAAATTCTTCCTTGTTTTTTTCAATATCCGTCATCTTGATCCTCCTTCTGCGGGATTCCGCCGTATATCCCTATAACCCTCGCCGCGCTCCTGCTCCCCGCACGGAGCGCAGCCGCAATGTCCCTGTTTCTGACAAAATCAACCGCGAAACCCGCCTGAAAGTTATCGCCGCAGCCTGTCGTATCAACAACCTCGCCGACTCTCTCCGCCGCGCAGCAGTACTCTTTCCCGCGGAAATAGCTTTTACTGCCGTTTTCGGCAAGCGTTACTGTAAACACACCGCCGTACTTTTCGGAAAGTTCCCACGCTTTACGACAATTCTCCTCGTTCCTGCTCATAAACGCGAAATCTATATACGCGAAGCAATCCTCGAATTTGTCGAAAACGCGGGTATTGTCGAAATCAACCGAGAGGCTGAATCCGCCTCTTTTTTTCAGCCCGACAGTGTGTCTGAAAGCAGGGCAGGTGACGGTTGTATGAACCACGTCGGAGGTCAGGATTCGCTCATCGTCCTTTCCCGATGGAATAAAAGCGGAGTAAACGCCCCCGTCCCACGAATCCGTCTTATAATACCTGTCGCCGCTTTCTGTCAGGTATGTTATATTCCGTGCGGGTTTTCCGCTAAGCGTATAGAAATGCGACAGATCCACGCCGTGTTCAAGGGCAACGCTCTTTACAAGCCGCCCGTTTTCGTCGTCGCCCACCGCCGCGATAAGATACACCTATGCTTCGGTGTCTGCCGTCTTTGCCGCGCAGGTATAGTTGAGCGTTTCGTCGCCCGCGGATATTTTATCGCCGAAAATATCCGCGCAGGCGCAGGTTAATGCTGTAACAATCATAATTTCTCCGTTTTCTTTTTAGCATTGTTCATATTGAAAAACAAAAGCCGCACCAAAAAGGTACGGCTTTCGGCAATACAACTTCGATTAAGAAAGAATTGCGTGCTCGTCGTTTACGTCGAACAGGTGAACCTTATTCGGGTCGATAGCGAGCTTAACTACGTCCTGAGGACGAGCTGCACAGCGAGGAGATACACGTGCAGTAATCGGAATACCCTCGCAGGTAAGGTACAGATATGTTTCAGCACCCATCATTTCAGTTACGTCAACGTTAGCTTCGATAATACCGGTAGAAGCAGCGGAGAGGAACATTTCCTCATCGTGAATGCTTTCGGGACGAACGCCGAGAATAACTTCCTTATCAACGTAGTAGTTGAGGGCTTCTGCGTCAACCTTAGCGGAAGGAAGCTCGATATAGAACTTTCTGCCTCTGGAAGTCTTAGTATCTTCGGAACCGAACTCGATAGTATACTTACCGTTTACCATAAGGAGCTTAGCGTTAATAAAGTTCATCTGAGGAGTACCGATAAAGCCTGCAACGAACTTATTTACAGGGTTTTCGTAGAGGTTAAGAGGAGAGTCGATCTGCTGGATATAACCGTCCTTCATAACAACGATTCTGTCGCCCATTGTCATAGCTTCGATCTGGTCATGAGTTACGTAGATAAAGGTTGTACCGAGCTTCTTATGGAGCTTAGATAACTCGGTTCTCATCTGTGCACGCAGTTTTGCGTCGAGGTTTGAGAGCGGCTCGTCGAGTAAGAATACCTGAGGATCACGAACGATAGCACGACCTAAAGCTACACGCTGACGCTGACCACCGGAAAGAGCCTTCGGCTTTCTGTCGAGGAGGTGAGCGATATCGAGAGCCTTTGCTGCTTCTTCTACGAGCTTCTTAATTTCGTCCTTCGGAACCTTTCTGAGCTTTAAGCCGAACGCCATATTCTCGAAAACTGTCATATGGGGATAAAGAGCGTAGTTCTGGAATACCATTGCGATATCTCTATCCTTAGGAGCGACGTCGTTTACGAGTCTGTCGCCGATGAACAGTTCGCCCTCGGAAATTTCTTCAAGACCTGCAATCATACGGAGGGTTGTAGACTTACCGCAGCCCGAAGGACCTACGAGGATAATAAATTCCTTATCCTTGATGTTCATGGAGAAGTCGGAAACTGCTACAACGCCGCCGGGGTAGCGCTTATATATGCCTCTGAGTGATAAACTTGCCATTTATGTGACCTCCTGTTGAGAAAATGATTTTACTCATATATAATACCAAAAATTGCGGCAAAATGTAAGTACCTATTTTACTAAAATTTATCTAGGCGGTTTATGTAAAATGACTAATGCCGATAAAACCGTACAACATTTGCCTCTTTTTTGTGGTAATTATACACAAAAGCCGTTACTTTTTTTGCTTCATCGGAGCTTTTTTTGGAATCTTTCCAGAAATTTTTGTTAATTATGTTTATCCCTGCGAATAATTTTTGTTAATTTTTTCTCATACAATTCAACACATCAAATTTTTCGTAAGGAAAGGGGACAAAATTTATGAAAAATGCAAAGAAGCTTGCCGTCCTTGTTTTCATTTTTGCCATTGCGGCGGCAATTATTTTCCCGCTTCTCCGCGACAGCGGCCGTCGTGCCGAAACTGCACAGGACGCTGCGGATTATCTCGTATCACGCGGGATCGAGGCGATATTTCTCGCTGAAAAGGAGATCACCATTCCCGCTGACTTCGGCGAGGTTTACGCCCGCTACAACGTCCTCCAGCGCGAAAGCGGATTCGATCTTCTCCCGCACCGCGCGCACTCCGCAAAGCTTTACACCTTCTCCGTTCCTGACGCTTCCGAAGCGCACGTCATCGTCTGCTGCGGCAAAATTATCGGCGGCGACATTTCCTCCGCCTCCCTCAACGGATCAATGGAAGCTTTACCCGATTGACGCTGCGTCACCGCTGATTCCGCCAGCCCCGCAAAAGCGAGAGGGCGCGGGCGTTTTCGTTTTGCTTTACAAAACGAAATGCGGCGCGTTCGCGCCGCAGCCGCGTTGAAAACGCGGCACGCCCGCGCCCTCCCGCTTAGCCGATCCTATCCGAAGCGAACCGCCGATTTCTGCGAGGGGCGGGCTCGCGGCGTTAGCCGAGGTGGGGGATAAGCCGGCAGAGTTAAAGCCGCGGCGACCGCCGACGGGTGGATCCTGAATCTTCCCCGCAGGCGGTCGCACGGATTGCGGGAACGTACAAATTGAGTTTCAGCCGGGCTGTACGCGCTCGCGCCGAGATACCGACGCATGGTTCGGCGGCTGTTCTAAATGCTCGGCTGAACCTTGAAAGCCTCGTTCTTGTGGCAGCTCCTCCGTGAGGACTTACGCCCTGCGTCGGAGCTGCCCGCGGCTTTAAGCAGCCGCGGCGAAGAGGAAAACATCCGCCGACGCCGCACCTTACTGCTCATCGCCAAGAGCGATAAGCCCCTTGTCAAGCATTCTTTGCGCCGCAAGAAGTACCCCCATACGCCCCGTGTCGTAGGTTATGCCGCCCTGAAGCCATACCGCGAACGGTTCACGCAGCGGTGCGTCAGCCGAAAGCTCGATCGACGCGCCCATCGTGAACGCACCCGCAGCCATAATTACCTGGCTGTCGTAGCCGGGCATATCCCAGGGTTCGGGGCTTACAAAGCTGTCTACCGGGCTTCCCGATTGTATGCCCTCACAGAAAGCTATAAGCGACTTGCGCGAGCCAAGTTTCAGCGCAGTTATAATGTCCGTTCTGTATTCGTTGAAGGCAGGGTACGCTTCAAAGCCGAGCAGGCTGAAAAACGCGGAGGCAAACGTCGCCGTCTTTACCGCGTTCATTACCACGTTCGGCGCATTGAATAAGCCAAGGTACATTCCCCTGTTCTGGTTCAGCGAGCAGCCGACCTCCTTGCCCGTGCCAACTGTCGTAAGGCGGTAGGAGCAAAGTTCAACCAGATCCTTCCGCCCCGCAATGTAGCCGCCCGTTTCCGCTATGCCGCCGCCAAGGTTCTTGATAAGCGAGCCGATTATAAGGTCAGCCCCCACCTCGCACGGCTCAATCCGCTCAACAAGCTCTCCGTAGCAGTTGTCTACCATTATTATCGCTTCGGGATTCACCGCGCGTACCGCGTCTACCATCTCCCCGATCTCCGATACCGCAATGGACGAGCGCAGGCTGTACCCGCGCGAACGCTGGATATACGCAACCTTGCAGCTTCTCGCACGGTCGCGTATCTGCCCGAAATTCACCCGTCCGTCGGGGAGCAGATCTATCTGGTCGTACTTTACGCCGAATTCCGCAAGAGAACCGCCCGTTTCGCCGAAAATTACCTCCTGTAACGTGTCGTAGGGCTTCCCCGTAAGCGAAAGCATAAGATCGCCCGGTCGAAGCACGCCGAAAAGCGCGGTAGAAAGCGCGTGCGTTCCGTTTACAAAAGTGTGGCGGACAAGCGCGTCCTCCGCGCCAAGCACCTGCGCAAAAACAGCGTCAAGCTTGTCCCGCCCGTCGTCGCCGTACCCATAGCCCGTAGTGCCTTTAAGGTGCAGCTCGCCTACGCGGTTGTCGATAAACGCTTTAAGCACCTTTTCGCTGTTGCAGCGTCCCGTATGCTCGATCCTCGCAAATGCCTCCGCAGCCATATTTTCAGCGTTGATGGCTATTTCCTCCAGCCTTTTGTCAATGTTGAAGTAGCAGCTCATGTCAATTTATCCTTTCAGGTTGCTTTTATTTTATTTTTTCATATTGTTGCCCAATTCCACCGAAACAGCTTCCGAGTCGTTTGAAAAACCGCAGGCTTCGTAAAATCCGCTCAGCGCCGGCTCGCATATCACACAGACGCGGCTTCCCGCGCAGCAGCCCGCAGCAGCTGTTACAAGCCGTTTCCCAAGCCCCTCGCCCCGCCGCTCTTTTTTGACCGAAACAAGCGAGAAAAGCGTTATTCCGTCTTTTTGGAACATCTGCTGGAGAGCGGCAGCTCCGTCAAGGGTGTAGATTTTCGATATGCCGTGCCGTATCATATGACACGCATCGGGATACCAGTCCTCGAACCGCATCTCAAAGCCCTCCGACATTATCCCGAAAACTTCGCCGTAGGGAACGTCCGTCCGCAGTCGGAATGTATCTGCGCTCTCCCCGCCGCCCTCGCGCGACATAACCCGATTAAACGCCGCAGGCTGTCCTAAAAAACAGCCTTCGTAATTTTCACGGCTCATCAGCAGGCTCTTAAAGCCCGCAGCAAGAGCAAACCCCGCGCACTCTTCGTCGGCTTTTCCCCAAAGAACAGCTTCGCCGTAATAATTGCAGATAACGGCGTTTTCAGCCGCGTAAAACGTGGCGAACGGATACGAAAAGCCATAGCCGTCAGCCAGCGCAAGTATTTTTCCGCCGAAAACGTCGGGAATAAGCCCGCGGGCAGCGTCCGAAAGCTCGTCCGCGCCGAAAAGCTGACGTATCACAGCTCGCAGAGCCGTTCGGCAAGAAGTAATGCAAGCTCCGCGACTGCGCTTACGTCCGAAAGCTTCATAACGCACGCAGGCGTGTGGAGATAACGGGTAGGAACGGAAATCGCCGCAGTTCTTATGCCGCCGACAGCCTTATGGATCGCCCTGCTGTCATTTCCGCCCGCAACGACCGTTTTCGTCTGGACAGGAATATCATTCTCGCCCGCAAGCTCAAATGCGCGGCGGTAAAGGTCCTTATCGTAAATCGTGCCCTTATCCATAAACGACACGACCGCGCCATCGCCGAGCCGACAAACCTGCTTCTCGCCCTCAACTCCCGCAATGTCACAGGCAGTCGTTGTTTCAAGCACGATCGCAAAGTCAGGCTTTACGTTATACGCCGCACAAGCCGCGCCGCGTGTTCCGATTTCCTCCTGAACTGTAAAAACACAGGTCAGGTCGTAGGGGAGCAGGGGTTTATTCAGAAGCTCGATAAGAAGCGCACAGCCCGCTCTGTCGTCAAGCGCCTTTCCCTTTATCATATCCTCGCCGAATATGAAAAACTCGCTCTCGAAATAAAAGCAGTCGCCCTGTTTAACAAGCTTTTTCGCTTCCTCAGCCGAGGACGCGCCGATATCGATCGAAAGAGCGGAGATCTCAGGCTGTTTTTCCTTTTCGTCGCCCTTTAACATATGCGTGGCCTTAGCCGCGATCACGCCGGCAACACCGTTCTCCGAGCGCACTCTCCGTCCGAACACTGCCGACGCATTTATCCCGCCGACAGGGGAGAACTTTACGCTTCCGTCATCGTTTATCATTGTCGCAATAAAACCGACCTCGTCCATGTGCGCGCAGAGCATAACCTTATTTTTCGGTGTCTTCGCGCCCTTTTTCGTTACAATAAGATTTCCTATCGGGTCAACAGCCGTTTCGCAGTCCTGCGGCAGCTGTCCTAAAATAAAATCACGTACCCGCTCCTCGTTCCCACTCGTTCCGTTAAGAAGCGAAAGCTCGCGTATAAGCCTTAAATTCATTCCGCAGCACCCCTTTCCGCAAAAGCAGCCATAAGCCATCCGACCGCCTCAACGTCTGCCGTTTCAACAACCTCGACAGGCGTATGCATATATTTCAGCGGTATCGAGATAAGTCCCGTTTTAACTCCGCCGCGCGTCGAGGCTATATCGTCCGCGTCAGTTCCTGTACCGCCGCCCATAACCTCGGTCTGGTACGGTATTCCAAGCTCCTCGGCAAGCGCAAAAAGCCGCTTTCCTACGGATTTCGACAGGCTCGGCGAAATACCTATCATCGCGCCGCCGCCCATTTTTCCGCACTTCTCCTTCGGCGCGTCGGGAGTGTACGCGAAACTTACGTCCGTGGCGAGCGCGTAATCCGCTTCAGCGCTGTACGCGCCGATAATCGCGCCGCGGCTTCCTACTTCCTCCTGTGAAGCGAAAAGAACCGAAATGTTAAAAGCGGTTTCTTTATTTTTAAGAAGCGAAAGTGCAAAAAGTATTGCCGCTGCGCCGCTTCTGTCGTCGAGTGCCTTTCCCGAAACACGCTTTTCGCCAAGCTCGGAAAACTCGCTGTCTATCGTAATAATGTCACCGAGAGAGATTATTTTTTTCAGGTTTTCAGCGGAATACCCCGTATCAATAACCATATCCTCGGTTTTCATCGTCTTTTTATCATCATCTGAAACGTGCGGGGGAAGGGTAGCGATAACGCCCTTTACAGGCGCCTTACCGTGAATAGTTACAGTCTGCGCCGCGTAAAGGCGGTTATCCGTCCCGCCGCAGCTAGCAGCCTTCACGAAGCCATTTTCGTCTATATATGTTACAATAAAGCCGATTTCGTCGATATGCGCTTCAAGCAGCAGGGTAGGCTTACCATTAGAACGGTCGCCGATAAAGCCGCTGACGTTTCCGAAGCAGTCCGCACCCGCGTCGGGAATATATTCGCGCAGAAGTTCAAGAGCTTCCGCGCAGGCAGGTCCTTCCGCGCCTGATACGCCTGCGGGCGCACAAAGCCGCGCAAGCATTTTTTTCATTTCCATTTTCGTTATCCTTCCTTTAACGCAGCACCGTACAGAGCCTTCTTTACAACTATATGCGGTATTGCCTTAAAATTTATAAATCGTTTTACAAAGTCATCTTACATTATATCATTACACAGCAAAGTTTACAATAACAAAAAATGCACAATTTTTGTCGTAAGACGGCGTTTTTTTGGGCAATTATTGATATAGGGCTGCCGCAGAAGCCTTGCAGCAGCCCTTATCTGTTATCGTAAGCCGTCAATAATAACGTGTAAAATCGGGAAGCTCGTCCCTCGTTATGAACAGCTCGTTATTATAAGCGTAGTCAAGTTCCTTTTCGCTTGTATGCTCATAGGAAACGCTTCCGTCCGCGTTTATTATATAATCCCCGCGCCAGAGCGCAAACCAGAGCCAGTACGAATTGTCGCGTTTAAGCAAGTCAGGATTAAGAACACGTCCGCACTCGCTGAGTGCGCACGGCTTTGTGCGGATAGTGTAATGGATCGCGTCAAGCATACGGCTGTTACCCGAAATATCGGAGTCTGTATAAATGTCCATACTCACAATATCCGCGTAATCATCGCCCGGATAATAGTCGTAGCTCTCGCCATTCCAGACCCATATAAGATTATTAAGCTCATGGTATTCGGTAAGGCGGCGGTAAATAAGCTCGTAGAGCCATTTATAGCTTTCCGCGTCGCTGCCCCACCAGTACCAGCCGTTGCCCGCCTGCGGGAGGGGGCGGAAGACCACGGGAACGCCCTGCGCTTTCAGAAGCTTCAGCTTACTCGCGACTATATCAATGTCACGAAGAAGCTCGTAACAGCCGCGCGTTACCTTTCCCGTCTGTTCATAATCCTGTAAAGCCTGTGCGTCAAGCCCGGCGGCTGAAACGTCGCAGACCGCGTCCGACAGCCTGAAATCCGTCATATCCGAAAAATAGTGCGGCTTTTCTTCCGACGGCGCGTACCAGTACCATGTATAGCCGACTAAGCCGCCGTCCTTCCACCACTGCGCCGCCGTATTTATCTCGTTTTCGTCATTTTTATCGCTTCCCTCGTAATATTCCGTGAAAATTCCGAGGTCGGCGAAGCGTATAGCGGAATACCTGCCCGTTGACATATATACTGCGTTTATTTCGGTGTTCGTGCCGGTTGAGCAGAACTGTCCCGTAAGGACCTTATTCCCGTAAACATCGGAGAGGTATTTTTTTACCGTTTTCGTCATATCGTCCGAGTCTTTATTCACGCAGCCTGTCGAAACCGCATAGGCAAGGGCGGGGACGGTTTCGCTGTTTTCGATAGAAATTTCATCGACATAAGCTATTCCCGAAAGGGTTTCCAGCGTAAGAACATTCTCGCCCTTCTGAAGATACACCGAATCGAGGTAGAAATAGCTGAAAACAATGCTTTCGCGGACATATACCGCGCCGACCTCCGTGCCGTCGGGTTCGACTGCGTTAATTGTCCCGCCCGTATAGAGCGCGGTCTTACAGCCTGTCGAGCATATTTTAAGCCCGATTTTATAATGCTGTGAGGAGGGGACGGTAACTGTTATAGACGTACTTTCGCCGCTTCCTAAACGGATATAGCCGCTTCCGTTATACCCCGAAAGTCCGTCCGTATAGGCGTAAGCCTCGGTATTGAACTCGGTCTGGTAGGTTTCGCTGTATTCCGTTTGTGCAACGACAAAATCGCTCGGCTTATATTTATCCTCGCTGTCCGCTATTTCGGGGATAATATCGTCCGGCGGCTGCGTTTCGGCGGTTGTCGTTCCGGCAGTCGTTACGCCGGCGATATTTTCCCTTGTTTCGAGCGGCGTTACACAGCCTGAAAGGGAAGCTATCGCTAAAACCGCCGCAAGGGTCTTTAATTTTTGCTTTTGTTCAGATATAGCCATAATTATCCTTTATATTCTCGGTATTAGTTTTATAACAGCCCTGTCGCCGTTATGAATAAAAGTACTGAACTGGGCAGGCGCGCCGTTAAGCTCAAGAAGAAGCTCGGTATTCGGGGTAGTCGGGTCTATCTCGATCAAATTAAGAAGGTCAAGCAGCATATTTCCCGCCGCCGAACGCGGCACGCTCACTTTTTCCCCGTTAAGCTCAATAGTTATGACCCCGCCGCCCTCGCGGATATCCCGGATCGGCGGTTCTTCCTGTTTTTCCTCGACAAAGGTAAGTTCGGGGAGCTTTTCGGCTTCGGGCTTCGGCTGTTCATTTTCCGCGCCTGCGGAAAGCCCCTCGCCCTCGACAGTTATATTGTCGCCGTCGGAAAGGACTGTATTTTCATCGGCATATTCTCCGTTCACGAGGTAGCTTACCCCGTCAAGCTCGACTTCGAGCTGGGCAAGAAGGTCGCCGAGAGTAGCGACGCCTGTCGTTTCGATGTCGTCAAGCGGCTGGATATCATAATCGGGTGCCTTTTCCTCGCCGCCGATGAATGCGCGCACGCCGATACGGTGTTTTTCACCGCCGAACGTAACCTCGCCGCACTGTCCGAATGATATAAAATCGGATAATTTCGCGGCGGCATTTTCGCCCGAAACGGCGGGGATAAAGTCGATTTTATCGCCCTTAGTCACCTTTGTCGTAACAGAAGCGGGCTTACCGTTCACGCGGACTTCGGCGGGCGTAAAGCCGCCGCCCTTTTTCGACACGCGCTTCTTATTTATTGTACAGTTAAGCGGAAGTCCGCTTCTTCCGACAATTTCTGTGCTTTTACAGCCCGCTAAGCGCAGAGCCTCGAAAACGCTGAGCTGTTTCGTATCGAAGGCGCGAATCTTCTTATCGTTTACGGTTATGACCGAAAAATCGTAGCTTGTGTTCATAGTTGACGTGACCGCGATTCCGAGCGGAGTAACATATTCCGCGCCGAGTCTTTCGCCGTTTTCGTCAACATTTTTCAGGAAATCCCCGCCGCCGATCGCAACCCGCGCTTCGTCAAGCCCCAGCTTTTTCGCGACAAGCGCGGGAAGTCCGTCCGTAAGGCTTCCGCCGCCGACAAGGAAAACTGCTGCGGGCGCGCCGTCGTTTACTTCGAGAATCGTGCTGCAAATCGTGTCCGCCAGCGTTTCAACGGCGGGCTTGAGCTTTTCGGACAGCTCGCTTCCCTTGATCTTATGCGTCATACCTAGAATGTCGCGGTATTCAAGCTCTGTTTCGCCCGCCGAACAGCCCTGCTTTAACGCTTCGGCGGTGTTGAAATCGACAAGATATGTTCTTATGATTTCCTCGGTAATTTCGTCGCCGGCTGTTGTCGCCATAGCGTAAGCGTAAACCGTTCCGTCCTTAGCTATAGCGATATCCGAAGTACCCGCGCCGATATCGACAAGCGCAATGTTTATAAGCCGTATTTCGCGCGGAACTATAACGTTCATCGCCGCGATAGGTTCAAGGGTAAGCCCGCTCACTTCAAGCCCGCTGAGATCCATTACCGCGTAAAGTCCCTCGACAACAGCGCTGGGAAGGAACGCGGCTATAAGCTCGACTGTCGCTTTTTCACCCTTATGACCGACAAGGCTTATCATTTTATAGTCATCAAGCTTATACCGGACGACGGAATGACCTACGCAATAGAAAACGACATTGCCGTTTTTCTCGTTATCGAGCTGTTCCTGAGCTTTCTGAATCGTTTCGACTTCCATCGACTTTACGTCGTCCTCGGAGAGCGCGTCCTTAGCGGAAATGTCAAAATCCATTTCAAGCCGACAGGTCCTGAGCGCACGGCCTGCCGCCGCGATAGCTACGCGTTCAAGCTTTATCCCGTTTTTCTGTTCGAGCTGTTCTTTAACGGAAAGGGCGGTTTTCGCGGTACGCCGGATATCCTCGACCTGACCGTCTACCATTGTTCTTCCCGAATGGGGGATACTGACATAATCCGACAAAATGAACTTATCGTCTATGTATTCTCCGACGATCCCGATAACGGTTCTTGTACCAATATCAAGCGCAAAGACAGTTTCGCCCTGTTCGCGGAGAGGCTTTTTATTTTCTTCCATTTACGTCCTTTTCCTTTCGCTTAATCGAGAAAATCCTTAAGCTTCTTGCTTCTTGACGGGTGGCGGAGCTTACGGAGAGCCTTCGCTTCGATCTGGCGTATTCTTTCTCTTGTTACATTAAACTCCTTACCGACCTCTTCGAGTGTTCTCTGACGTCCGTCCGCAAGACCGAATCTTAATCTCAGCACCTTTCCCTCGCGCTCGGTAAGCGTGTTCAATACCTCGTCGAGCTGTTCCTTTAAAAGGGTAAGGGAAGCGGCTTCGGCAGGTGCGGGAGCGTCCTCATCGGGGATAAAGTCGCCGAGATGGCTGTCCTCCTCCTCGCCGATCGGGGTTTCAAGCGATACAGGGTCCTGTGAAATACGAATGATCTCGCGAACACGGTCGAGCGGAAGATGAAGCTCAGCCGCGATCTCTTCGGGGGTCGCCTCGCGCCCGTTTTTATGGAGAAGCGTGCTGCTTACTTTTTTTACCTTGGTTATCGTTTCGACCATGTGAACAGGGATACGGATAGTTCTTGCCTGGTCGGCGATAGCGCGGGTTATAGCCTGTCTTATCCACCATGTTGCGTAGGTAGAGAACTTATAGCCTTTAGTATAATCGAACTTATCGACTGCCTTGATAAGACCTAAATTACCCTCCTGTATCAGATCGAGGAACTGCATTCCGCGTCCGACATATCTTTTCGCGATACTTACGACTAATCTTAAATTCGCTTCGGAGAGGCGCTTTTTCGCATAGGGGTCGCCCTGTGACATACGCTGTGCAAGCTCGATCTCCTCTTCGGGGGAGAGAAGGGGAACGCGGCCGATTTCCTTTAAGTAGATTTTTACAGGGTCGTCGATCGCGATCGCGTCTGTCGAGAGCGCAAAGTCGAGGTCGTCGTCTGTCGGGAAATCCAATGCGGATTCAAGGTCCTCGTCAATTACGAAATCGTCTACGATGTCGATATTGCACGCCTCGAACTCGTCGTAAAGCTTATCGATCTGCTCCGCGTCAATATCGCATACCTCAAGCGCGTCGGTGATTTCCTTTGTTGTGATCTTACCTGCCTGCTTACCGTGTTCGATAAGCTCGTTCAATACAGATTTATTCTCTGCCATAATATATACTTCCTTTCTTTTTATCAGGTAAATATGATAATTTACGGCGTTATGAGCCGCCGTGCATTTTTCTTCGTCTTTGCTCCATTATTGCGAGAATTTCCTCGTTGGTCATTTCGGCGGGCGGCTTTTCGTGCTGTTTCTCCCTTAGCTCGACAAGCTTTTTAAGGTATCCTCTCAGCCTTTCGCGGCTATACGGGAGCATATCGCCCTGTTTACAGATACCTGTTATTCTTCCCACCTCGTCCGCTGTAAATTCGCCGCCTATTGACGATATATCCAAATTTTCGCCGCTTTTTATACAGCTTACGGCTGAAACGAACACGCGCCGGTTAAAGGCGGTAGGGAAATCGTCGGGGGTAACCGTTTTTTCGATTTCCGCGAGCATATCGGGAGAATGGAATAAAAAGGCGATAATTCCGCGTTCCGCTTTTTCCTCCACGGGATATTTCAGCGAATCGGGGTTTATAACGTCGCGCCTGGCGTCGCCGCGGATAAGCCGCTTTTCGACTTCGCGCTGCTCATAAAAGCTATCTTTTTTCGCTTTTTCTTTAACAAGCATTTCTATCGCGGAGGTCTGCTGACCTGTTAAAGAAGCTGTTTCGGAGCAGTATATCATTCGTTCGGTGCTGCTATGGAGCTGGGCGATAAACGAAACCGCCCGCTTCAGAAATTCAGCCTTTCCCGATGTCGATAACATATCAAGCCCGTTTTTCAGCTTTTCAAACTCAAATTCGACTGCGTTCGTCGTATTGTTCAGGATATGGCGGAAGCTGTCCGCGCCGAAACGCTTAACATACTCGTCGGGATCCTTAGCGTCGGGAATTTTCAGGACGCGTGCCGAAATCCCCGCCTCGCCGAGAAGATTTATCGCTTTCATTGTCGCTTTCTGTCCCGCCGCGTCCGAGTCGTAGGAGATGACGACCTCCGAGGTGTAACGCTTCATAAGATTTGCCTGCTGGGGGGTTATCGCTGTTCCGAGGGTCGCGACTGCGTTATCGAAGCCCGCCTGGTTGAGCGCGATAACGTCCATATACCCCTCGCACAGGATAAAGCAGGTTTCCTTTGTATTTTTCGCGAGGTTAAGTGAAAATAAATTCTCTCGTTTCTGGAACACCAGCGTTTCGTCGCTGTTCAGGTACTTAGCGGGTGCGTCCGCTTCAAGTGCGCGCCCTCCGAAAGCGATAACGTTTCCGCGGCGGTCGATTATCGGGAACATAACGCGGTTACGGAACTTATCATAAAGCGAATTATTTTTCCTCACAACAAGTGCGGCGGCTTCAAGTTCGTCGTCGGTATAGCCCTTCGACCGCATATAATAATGGAGCTTATGCCAGTCGTTCTGCGCGTAGCCCAGCCCGTAGCGGCGGACTGTATTCGGGGCGACGCCGCGTTCGATCAGGTAATCGAGCCCCGGTTTTCCTTCGGGCGACAGGAGCATATCACGGAAATAACGTGCCGCCTCTCGGTTCATTTCAAGCATTCTCGTCCGCTTATTTACACCGCTGTCGCTGATCTCGTCATCGGGCATTGACAATCCCGCGCGCTGGGCGAGGAATTTCACGCTCTCGACGTAATCGAGCCGCTCTATAAGCCGTATAAATGTAATAACATCTCCGCCCGCGCCGCAGCCGAAACAATAGAAACTCTGGCTTTCGATATAGATATGACAGGACGGCGTTTTTTCCGAATGGAACGGGCAGGCGCATACGTAATCGCGCCCTGTCCGCTTGACATTTACGTAAGATGTCATTACGGAAACAATATCGCTGCTTCGCCGCAGTTCATCAAGGAAGCTATCGGGTATTCTCATTTATCACACTCCTTCCGCTGAAACAATACATCAGTCGTGTCCCGTTCCGCCTACGCGCTTCCACGACTTCGGAATACAAAGCTCGGTAAAGCGGTCTATCGCGAAATCGTCGGTCATACTTGAAATATAGTCGCATACGGCGATCTCCGGCGATTCCTCCGCGGAAATAACGCGGTACATTTCCGGCATTTTTTCGGGGTTTTTCAGGTAATAACTGTACAGGTACTCAACGATAAAACACGCTTTATCCTTTTCCTGATTTGTCGCAGGGGCATAGTATACGTTCTGGAACATAAACTCTCTCAGCTCGTCGTGCGCCTGGCGGGTCACGTCGTCGTATTGGATCTCATCGCTGCTGTTGGCGATTATAGAGCGGACAAGAGTTGTTATACGCTGGCTTTTGGTTGCGCCGAGGATTTTCACGGGAAATTCGGGTAAGTCCTCCTGCTTTATTACGCCGCCGCGTATCGCGTCCTCTATATCGTGGTTTATATAGGCGATTTTATCCGCATACCTTACCGCTACGCCCTCAAGCGTATCCGCGGTCTTATTCGTATGGCAGAGAATGCCGTTTCTCACCTCGGCTGTAAGATTAAGCCCGCGCCCGTCGCGTTCTAGCCTCTCGACAACTCTGACGCTCTGTTCATAATGCTTAAAGCCGCCCGAATAGAGCCGCGCCAGCGTCCGCTCGCCGTCGTGTCCGAACGGGGTATGTCCGAGGTCGTGCCCTAAGGCGATAGCCTCCGTAAGATCCTCGTTGAGCCGCAGCGCTCTTGCGATCGTCCGCGCGATCTGCGATACCTCAAGCGTATGGGTAAGGCGGGTACGGTAATGGTCGGACTTCGGGATAAGGAACACCTGGGTCTTGTGTTTAAGGCGTCGGAAGGAATTGCAATGGATAATTCTGTCACGGTCGCGCTGAAAATCCGTGCGGATATCGCAGGGCGTTTCGTAAACCTTGCGTCCTTTTGAATCGCAGCTTTTGCAGGCATACTCTGAAAGCGTCTGTTTTTCGATTTCTGTTGTCACTTCTCGCGGTAACATTCTTCTCCCCCTTTATTGCTGACAATAGCAGTGCTTTTCGCACCCCTCTATATATTAATACAAAATCTTCCCCCAAAACTCCTTTTTTTCGAGGGAAGATTTTTTAATTTCGGCGTTTTAGCCAAAATTATATTCGATATTTTCCAGTTTTTGTGCAGTTATATTGCCGCTGCAAGCGTCGGTAAGGGCTGAAATAAGCGGGTCAGCCTGTTCTTCGCGAATCACGAGCGTAATTGAAACGTCGGCGGCGAAATCCTCGGTTTCGGTCCTTGCGTCATATTCCGCCAGTATTTTCCCGATTTTACCGTAAAGAGGGTAGGCGATGGTAAATCTCAGGCGGACAGCGCGGCACATATTAAGAACTGCGGCGTTATCTACCGCGAGCTTTGCGCCAAGGGTATACGCACGGACAAGCCCGCCCGCACCGAGCAAAATGCCCCCGAAATAACGGGTAACAACGCAGGTCACATCGGTAAGCCCCTCTTTTTTAAGCACCTCGTAAATCGGCGCGCCTGCCGTACCGGACGGCTCTCCGTCGTCGCTATGGCGGGAAATATTATTATCGCGGAGGATATATGCGTAGCAATTATGCGTCGCTTTACGGTGCATCGCGCGAATTTCGTTCACGAAGGCTATCGCGTCCTGTTCGGTTTCGGTATGGCGAAGATAACCGATAAACTCGCTTTTTTTCTCGATAAAGCTTGCCTCGCTGTTCCCGTCGATCGTCTTATAGCTCATCGTGCTACTCCCGCGGGGGTGTCGGCAGCTTCCTTTCCGACCTTATCGAACTTGTATAAAAGGGTACAGTTAAGCTTAGGATTATCGCGCTTAAACCGCTTCAGTATACGGTTCAGGACCATTTCCGCCTGTTCGCGGGTAGTATTTGTAAGGAGGATCACGAACTGTGAGGCGCTATAACGTGAATACACGTCGCGCGCACGGAGAGAACCTTGTATACACTCCGAAAGCTTAGAAACTGTCCGGTTAAGGAGCTTCGGTTCAAGTTCTTCCTGCTTTTTTGAAACAGCAGTTATAAGGCAGAGGTGAGTAGGGCGTCCGGAACGTGCCGCGTCACGCACTTCGAGCTGGTAAACATGGCGGAAGAAGGAAAATTCACAGAAGAAGGCGCCTGTTTCGGAGCGCATATCGTCGAGCTGACCTTTTAAGATGCCGAAATCCGCGCTGTAACTCTGGTCGTCCTTTACGGTCTGTTCATAAAGCGCGATAAAATCGGGGGAGGGGTTTATACCGTGTTTATTGTAGAACAAGTCCATAACGTAGGAATAATGCGCCTTCGCGGAGTTTTTGTCGCCTGTTTCGTAAAGCGCTTTTACATAATAATAATGGATATAATCGTCAAGCGACTCTATCGAAAGCGCTTTCTGACATATTTCGAGCATATCGGCGTAATATTTATGGCGGAACATTGTTTCGATAGTATCGTGGACGATACGCAGGTAAATCGAATGATAATAAGCGTTTATCGGCTTGATCCAGTCGTCGTCCTTCGACTTATGGAGGAAGTCGCCCTTATAGATCTCGATTGCCGCTAAGGAGAGGGCGGTTTTCTCCTTTTCGGACTGGGCTAAAAGGCTCTTTTTATACAGGGCTTCAAACCTGTCGAAATCTATATCACAATCCAGGTTATTATTAAACGCATAGGTTCCCATAGCGTTTACTATCATATCATTTCCTTCGGGAAGCTCAAGTTCCGAGAGGCAACAGCGCAGACGGTGGAGTGAGGTTTTAAGAGCGCCGACGGGGTTCTCACTCGTCTTTTCGCCCCAGAGGAGGTTAATAAGCTCAGACTGCGAAATATCGCGGTTATGGTTAGCGATAAGGAACTGTAAGAGCGTCCACATCTTTTTTGAGCGCTTAGTCTGTTCGGTTATTTTTTTATCTCCGTATGTAACTGAAAACTCTCCCAACATCGTAATCTTAAGCTTTTCCATTACATTTTTCCTTTCTTATTCAGCCCCAGTATTTGCGGTCGAGGGTGCGATAGCCTACCGCGCGGGCTATATGTTTTCTACTTATTTTTTCACTTTTATCGAGATCGGCGCAGGTTCGCGCGACCTTTAATATTCTGTCATAAGCCCGCGCCGAAAGTGCGGAGCTTTCAAAGGCTTTTTTAAGATAACCTTCCGCTTCGGGTTCAAGAACGCATACCTCGTGTAAAATATCGGGCGTTATCTGTGAATTTGTACGGATCTTCATACCGCGGTAACGCTCCGACTGTATATCCCGCGCACGCTGGACGCGTTCGGCAATCTTAGCCGAACTTTCCGACCGCTCGCCGCCTGAAATTTCTTCATATTTAACTGCCGCGACCTCGACCTGGATATCGATACGGTCAAGGACAGGCTGGCTTATTTTTCCGAGGTAATTCACGACCTGACGTCCCGAACAGGTGCATTTTTTACCGACTGCGCCGTAATTCCCGCAGGGGCAGGGGTTCATAGCTGCCGCGAGCATAATATTACAGGGATAGGAAACCGAGCCTGCTGCGCGGGAAATAGTTATTTCGCCGTTTTCGAGAGGCTGGCGGAGCGTTTCAAGCACACGCCTGTCGAACTCAGGGAACTCGTCCAGAAAAAGCACGCCATTATGCGCGAGGGAAATCTCTCCCGGCTTCGGGATACTTCCTCCGCCGATAAGACCGACTGCCGAGGCGGTATGGCTCACATCGCGGAAAGGGCGGACAGAAACCAGGGGCTTTCGGCTATCGAGGATACCTGCTACGGAATGGATCTGAGTAGTTTCGATACTTTCCTCGAATGTCATTTTAGGCAGGATACCCGGTATACGCTTAGCTATCATACTCTTTCCCGCGCCGGGCGGACCTATCATAAGGATATTATGGAATCCGGCAGCGGCGGCTTCGACGGCGGATTTTACAGCTTCCTGACCTCTTACGTCGGCGAAATCGGGTATTGCGGAAAGCTGTTCATAATCAAAATCGGGAGGCACTGCGGGGGTGATATGCGTAAGATCGTTAAGGTGGCTTAAAAGCTGGACGACATTTTTTACGCCATAGACCTTTAAGTCGCGGACGACTGCGGCTTCGGCTGCGTTTTCAGCAGGTACGAAAAGCTCCTTTATCCCGCATTCCGCCGCTTTTATCGCCATAGCCAATGCGCCGCACACGGGGCAGACCTCGCCGTTCAGCGAAACCTCGCCGATAAACGCGCTTTTTTCGGGGATACTGCGGGCTGTTCCCGAAACGGCGAGGATAGCTGTTAAAATAGGTAAATCGTAGGACGAGCCTGACTTTTTAATATTAGCGGGCGCGAGATTGACGACCATAGCCGAACGTGAGATCCTGAACCCGCAGTTTTCGATCGCGGATTTAACGCGGAGCCGACTTTCCTGAACAGACAAATCGGCAAGTCCGACTATATCGACGCCCGGAGAGCCCTGTGCGGTACTTATTTCGGCGGTCACGGGGAAGGCGTTCATTCCGAAAAGACCGATACTATTTACTTTCGTGAACATTTTCTACTCTCCTGTCAGCTTTATTCGTCAAGACGCGCGCGCGGATATAGCGGAAGGTTTTTTCCTCGCCGTGATCGCGCAGTATTATCAATAAGCGGCGCAGGAGCTTATCCGTTTCGGGGTGGATAATATAATGTGAGTGTGACCTTTTATAATAATCATACGGGTCGGAATCGGTGTATTTATCGCCGTGGTAGACCTTACAGGCGGCGATCCTGTCGCAGAACATTTCAACGACATATTCTGTCGGCATTTTAACGCCTGTCATAGACTTATCGCCGTTCGGGCTGTAATCCGTCCAGTATTCCATGTGGTGTTTATTCCTGCCCTTATGGTGAAGCCATGCTTTACTGAAGCCCAGCTCTGCGCGCTCGGCGGAATTTGGGCTTTTATCGCCCTGAAAATATTTAACGCCGACTAAAAACTCGGCGGGGGAATACTTTGAAAGGTCGTGGAGAAGACCCTGTTTATAAAGTCCCGCCTTAAAGCAGTACCTCGCTACGAGGAGCTTATGGCGGTTTATTGTATTCAGATGTGCGGCTGCTTTTTTTATTTTTAACATTTTATGACCCTTTTCATCTTTTTTTCTGATATTAAGAAAGACTGCCACAAGGCGGGGGTGACCCTGCCTAAGTTATATTATAACGCACCTGTAACAAATAATCAAGGTTTTTTGTAGAAAAATTTCTCAAAACCTGTCATTTCCGAGGAAATTTGTGCAAAAAGCCGAGAGCGGGTGTTCAATTTAAGGCTTTTCCGCACAATTATTGCCGTGTGATGAATACTTTATGTGCGGCGCTTTGATGTTCGCAGCGACATCGCGGCACGCGGGCAATTGTCATAATCGCATAAAAAGCAAGAATAAAGGCTGCCGCGTTTACACAGCAACCTTTTGATTTATTACGTCAGGTTTTCATACCTGTCAAATTCAGGCGGCGTTGCCCTTTCTCAGTTCTCCGAGCCGATAATATTTTCAGCGTCCTCGTTGTTCTCTCTGTTATAGTATAGCACAGGCGTGAGAAATTGTCAAATATACAAGCAGCAGGCATAACTTCCCGCCGGCAGGCAGCGTTTCCCGTGCTTTCTCTCCGCTTTTGTACAATATCAACAACAGATTTCTGATAAAACAGCTGACTTTTGTACACATAGTACCTTGTGCCGCAAAGTACTATGTGGTATAATAAGAACATCACAAGGTACTATGCGTTACCAAGTACCTTGCGTAAAAAAGAAAGGAGAAAGGGAGAGATGAAGTCACAGCTTAAACGCGGAACTTTAGAACTTTGTGTGCTGTCGCTTTTATCGCGAGGGGACTGTTACGGATATGAACTTGTAAATAAAATCTCGGACTGTATGCAAGTCACCGAGGGGACGATCTACCCGCTTTTAAAGCGGCTGAGGGACAACCGGAGCATCGACTCGTACATTGTCGAATCGCAGGAAGGTCCGCCGCGAAAATATTACAGCATAACCGATATGGGAAGAAGGCAGAAGGAGGAGCAGGAAGCCGAATGGTTCAGCTTCTCGGCGGCTATAAACAAACTATTGAAGGGGGAAGAAACACAATGACCTACACAAGCAAGGAACAGTATATCAACGCGCTTATCCGTGCGCTTACCCGCTGCGGCGTAACAGACACGCGCGAGATCCTTACCGATTTTGAACAGCATTTTGCGGACGGCGCGGCGGCGGGCGAAACGGAGGAACAGACCTGCGAGAAACTCGGCGATCCTGACGAAATAGCGGAGCAGTACATCTCCGAGGGTGTTCAGTACAACGCTGCTGAGCAGAACTACTCGACTGCAAGCGGGTTTGAGGCTGAACCGAGTCCCGCGCCTGCACCGAACTATCAGGTACCTCCGCAGAACTCGTTTCAGATCGACGCGGCGGCGGTTGTCGGGATTTTATGCGTTGACATTTTCGTATTTTCCTGGACAATTCCCGCTCTGTTGAGCATTATTATCGCGTTCTACTCCTGCGTTGTGAGCCTTTTCTTCGCGGGGTTGGGGGTATTCATCGGCGGCACCGCTCTCGGAATTGTCGGAAGCTTAACGTGGCTCACGACCTCCTTCAGCGCGGTTTCTACCGCTCTCCTCGGCGTTGTTTTAGCTTCGGGCGCGCTTTTGCTTACAGGCGTGTGCGCAGCGATAGGACGCGGATTTGTGAACATCTGTATCAGTATCATCAACTGGCACAGCCGCGCTTTCGCGGGGAAAAATGTTCTAAATAAAATCGGAAAAAAATACAGAAATAAACAGATGGCAGCATAAACGGGAAAGGACATATTATGAAAAAATTTCTTACAGTAGTCGGCATAATTTTCGCGGTCTCGGTTATCGCGTTCGGCGTTTCCGTAGCCGCAACAGGCATAAAGTCCGAGAACAGTATGGGCTTTTCGATCGGCGGAGCAAACTTTATTTCAGGAGGAGAAAATCAAGTGAAAACGGGAGAAATATTTAATTCATCATTTACAGCGGCGGAATCGGAAGAGGTAACCGACCTCGAAATCGGTACGGTTTCCGCAGCGACCGAAATTTTCTATGACGATAACGTCAGCGAAATTCAGGTCAAATTTGAAACAAATCGTCCCGGAACGATTTTTTCGGCGAAGATCGAAAACGGCAGGCTTGTTATAAACGAGGGCAGCTACGGGTTTCTTTCGTGGTTCGGAAGCTGGAGTCCGAACCGCCTTGAGGTAAGACTTCCCAAAGAGGAATATAAGGAAATGAAGCTTAACACGACTTCGGGGAATGTTAAAATCGGCAGCCTGATTTTTGACGATTTCAACTCGACCGCTACCAGCGGAACAAGCGAATACAACATATTCGCCGACGATCTCAGAATCTTCACAACGTCGGGGAAAACGACTGTTACCAACTGCACCGTCAGAAAAGCTTCCTCGCTCAATTTCAACACGACTTCCGGCACGCACACGATAAGCGGCTTTACCGCCGACGAATATCACCTCAGAGCAACCAGCGGAAAAATCACCGTCAACGGGCTTTCAGGCAAGGGCGATATTCAGCTCACGTCGGGTAAAATCGAAGTCAACTACGCAGAATGGAACGACAAGCTTTATGCAAACGTCACAAGCGGGACCTGCATTATAAACCTCCCCGAAAACTCGAATGTCAGCGCGAAGGTTGACGCTCTTTCGGGAGGAATGACAATAAACAAGGACGGGACAAGAATTTCTCTCTCCAAGAACGACAGCATTTCCCCCGACGGCGAAAATTGCCACGAAATAAAGGCGGACATGACTAGCGGCTCGGTCAAGGTCAATATAGGCTAAGGCAAACGCCATACCCCAATCCAAGCGGAGTGAACGCGACGAAACAGAATATACCGGAACGGCTGTTGCAGCGGCGCTGCATCAGCCGTTTTTCACGCCCGCAGCTACGGCAATTTGTGGAAAAAGCAAAAAACGCCTTGACATTTCCACGTCAATATGAGAAAATATAGGTACAGCTTCCTGTCTTATCCGTCAGCCGCTGATAAAATAGGAAACAATTTCTCAGGCTGTTCCCGCAAGGCGGCAGTCTGTGAAAACAGATTCTCGGAAAGGCAGGAATTTTTGTGAAAAAAATAAGAGGCTTCATCTCGGTTCTGCTCTGCGTTTGCATTGCTCTGCCGATGTTCGTAATTCAGGCGGGCGCGGCAGGTCTTATCGAATGGGACGGAAAAAGCGAGCTTGAAGCAGGAAAAACCTACATAATCACCAACGAGGTCAAGCTTAAAAAGGAACTTTCTATCCCGCACGGGACTAAGCTTAGCGTAAAGGACGGCGGTTACCTCAAAATCTACTCCAAGGGCGCAGTTACCGTTCACGGAGAGCTTGCCGTCGCAATAGGCGGAACGGTTTTCAATTCCGGTGAGCTGAACGTGAAAAAAGACGGCATTTTTAACGTTTACGGTCTTTTCCAGTCCTCGGTAAGCGCGGACGTGAACCTTTCGGGCGCAATGAACGTGTACAAACAGGGTACGGCGGAAATTTCCTCGACCGTTAAAATGTTCAAGAACAGCGAGCTTTTCAACAAGGGCTGCGTTTACTTCTACAAGAGCAGCAACGCGAAAGTCAGCGGTAATATCATGGGCGACAAGGGCAGCCAGCTTCACCTTCAGGGCGTTATGAGCCTCTCGTTGAGCGGCAGAGCAGACATTAACGGTCACCTCACCATCGGTTCGCGGTCAAACGTTCGGTGCAGCGGTACGATCACCCTCGGCACAACTGCCAGCTTCACACGTTTCCGCGTTATAACCGTAACGAAAAACGGTACGTTCATCGACAACCGCCCGAAGGACGAATATGCCGATACGACTGTGGACATTCTCGTTGACGAGCCGCGCGTAAAGAAAAAGGGGATCGACGTTTCTTACGCTCAGGGCGAGATCGACTGGAAAAAGGTCGCGGATTCGGGGGTTGAATTTGCCATTATCCGCGCAGGCCGCGGCAGAGCTGGTTCAAACAACGAGATGAAAGAGGACGACTACTTCAGGCAGAACATTGAGCAGGCGCAGAAGTACGGCATTGACGTAGGCGTTTACTTTTACAGCTACGCAAGCACGGTTGCGGAGGCGCAGGAGGAAGCGCGGTTTTTCGTTGACATTATAAAGGGCTACGAGATCCAGTACCCTGTAATTCTCGATATGGAGGAGGAATTTCAGAACAAAATAAGCACGAAGAAGCTGACGAAAATGATAGAAGCCTTCTTTGACGTGCTGAAAAAAGAGGATTACTACCCGATGCTTTACTCATACAAGGCCTGGCTGGAATACAACCTTGATATGACAATTCTCGACAAATACGCGGTATGGCTCGCGCAGGTCGGGGACGAGGTCACCTACGAGGGCGGCTACTACATCTGGCAGTACAGCTTCAAGGGAAAGGTGAAGGGTATTGAAACGGACGTTGACCTTGACATAAGCTACCGAGATTTCCCCGCGATTCTGAAAAAATATGGGCTTAACAACCTGTAAGCCGTAATCGCAATACTAAACCGGTGCGATTTCCGCACAAAATTACCCCGCCGATATTAGTCGGCGGGGCTGTTTTTTTGGCGGGATCATTCGTTTACAATTTTTGTAAATGCTTCCGCGTACTTCTGCTGGAGTGCGGCAGCTTCTTCGTTTGTTTTACCCACGGTCGTGTAATAGATCTTGATTTTCGGCTCTGTACCGGAGGGACGGATCACGAGGCTTGCGCCGCCCTCGATATAGAGTGTTATAACATTTGACTTAGGCAGGTCGATAGCGGTTTTTTCGCCGGAAACGAGGTCGGTTTTCTCCGAAGCCTGATAGTCAGCCATAGCGACAACCTTAGCTCCCGCGATCTCCTTGGGGTAATTGGTTCTCATACGGTTCATGATTTCCTGCATTTTTGCCATACCGGAAGCGCCTTCAAACGCGAAGTTATCGAGCTTATTGCAGTAAGAGCCGTACTCCTCGTACATTTTCTTTCTTGCGTCGATAAGGGAGATTCCCTGCGCGCGGTAGAAAGCTGCCATTTCGCAGATAAGCATAGAAGCGACAACCGCGTCCTTATCGCGGACATAGCCACCCGCAAGGTAGCCGTAGCTTTCCTCGAAGCCGAAGATGTAGCGGTTTTCCTCGCCCTTTTCCTCTAAGAAGCCAATCTGTTCGCCGATAAACTTAAAGCCTGTAAGAACCTCGACAAGCTCAACGCCGTACTTTGCGGCGATAGGCTTTGTTATATCAGATGTTACGATAGTCTTAACGGCAACCGGCTTTTCGGGCATTGTTCCGAGAGCGATTCTTTCCTTCGCTATATATTCGAGGAGCATTGCGCCAACCTCGTTACCTGTAAATAAAGCGTAATCGTCGCCGTCGGGAACTGCGATACCAACGCGGTCGCAGTCGGGGTCGGTTGCGAGCAGAAGGTCGGGCTTTTCCTTTTTGCTAAGCTCAAGACCGAGCTGAAGAGCCTCGCGGATTTCGGGATTCGGGTAAGGGCAGGTTGAGAATGTTCCGTCGGGCTTTTCCTGTTCAGGAACTACTACCACATTCTTTATACCGATCTCGTCAAGGATTCGGCGAACGGGCTTATTTCCTGTTCCGTTAAGAGGCGTGTACACTACCTTAAGACCTGCTGTTGCGCAGACGTCGGGGTGGAGCGACTGCTTCTTTACCTCTGCCATATACGCGTCGATAATATCGTCGCCGATATACTCGATTTTTCCTTCTGCGAGGGCTGTTTCAAAATTCTCGCTCTTTATTCCGCCGAAAACGTCGATTTTATTTATTTCGGCAAGCACTCTGTCTGCCGCATCGATCGTGAGCTGGCAGCCGTCCGCGCCGTACACCTTATATCCGTTATACTTTGCGGGGTTATGCGAAGCCGTTACCATTACGCCTGCGTCGCACTTACAAGCGCGCACTGCCCAAGAGAGCATGGGCGTAGGCATAAGCTCGGAATAGATATACACCTTTACTCCGTTCGCCGCCATTACCTCGGCTACCGAACGTGCAAAATAGTCCGACTTGATACGGCTGTCGTAGGACACTGCGACTGCTGCCCCCTCCGGCTTTACCTGCTTTAAATATGCCGCAAGTCCCTGTGTTGCCTTGCAGACAGTATAATAGTTCATACGGTTTGTTCCTGCGCCGATCACCCCGCGCAGTCCGCCTGTTCCGAATTCAAGCTCACGATAAAATCTGTCGGAGATCTCCTCGTCCTCTCCTTCTATTTTTTCAAGCTCCGCCTTTAAATCCGGGTCGGCTGTCGCTTTTTCGAGCCAAAGCTTATACAGTTCCTTTATTTCCATACCTTTTCCTTTCCGCAGGTTCCCTGCTTCGGGCGATTTCCTCGCTCCGACTTTACCAATCTCATTTATTTCCAATCACCGTTATTATAACATATTGGTTACAAAATTGCAACTATCGGGGTATAAAATTTTCCTCACTCTCTTATCCACTATTTTGGGCAGTTTAACGGTTATTACCCCTTTTCTCATTACTTTTTCTGCCGCGCAGCGGCGAAAGGGGGCGGGTGGGCGGGGACGCTCTTCGCGCGCAGCGCGAGAGCAGTGCCGGGAGAACCAAAGAATACGGGGCAATCAGGGCTCTGCGAGGAGAAGGAGCGGGAAGAAGCGGGATCGTGAAGTGAAACAGCGATCATTCCTCACTGTAAAATTTACGCCTTATTGAAAATGTGCGTAAACCGGAATGCAACATAAATTGACAATATATCAAATATATGTTATAATGTTGTCAGTTAAATCGTGTAAAATGGCAGGTGTTTATGTGAAACCAAAAAGTATAAGCGTGATAAAAAGGGAATAGCTATCAGAGGCAGCGTACAAAAGAAAAAACTAAGCCATATGGGATATTTTCACGGGTATAAAGGGTATAGATACTATAATTCTCCGTCATCTTTATTACTGTACAGTAATTTTAATGAGCTGCAGGCTGTATATGAATTTGATATGGACTTAAAAGCAATCCTATATCCGCAGATAATGTTCCTGGAAACAACGATTAAAAATTACGCTCTGGAGAATATCCTCGAACAATCCGGAAGGATCGGTTTGCTGATATTTACACAAAGCTTCTTAACGATTACAAGTCTTTTCCGGTTGGAAGTCAGCACTACAAGGATGCAATCACCAAACGTATGAATGTCAGAAACAAAATATATAGTGTTCTTTCAAGAGATTATGGAAGAAATAACATTGTAAATCATTATTATGACAATGATAAAGCTGTACCTATCTGGGCTATTTTTGAACTTCTGAGCTTAGGTGAATTCGGGAACTTTTTATCTTGTGTAAATGTTGCGACAAGAAAAAATTATCCGGAGATGTCGGTATTAAATCAAGCGTCGATGCAGATGGGAGGATTCTTGAAAAAATCGTATACACCTTAAAGGATTTGAGAAATTCGGTTGCTCATAATAATACAGTATTCGATACAAGATTTAAAACAGGCAAAGTCAATGGAAGAATTTCCAAATACATAATGTCGGAATTGGGTATTGCTAATATAACCTTTGATACAATTGTTGAATATATAGTTCTGATTGCATTTGTAATGTCGTTACTAAAATGTCCTAAGACTCAAATACAACAGTTTATCCATCAGTTTGAAGACGCTCGTGATGATTTAAGAAAAAGAGTACCAACGAATATTTTCTCTAAAATCATATATACTGATACAAAAACAAAATTAACCGGAATAAAAAAATATATTTAGTTTCTTAAAAGACTTGCATTTTTGGTACATTTGTGGTATAACCTAATACAGAATAGCGGCTGACGTCTGCGGACTAAGCCTAAGATAGCCGGATGCGTCCGGCTATCTTTTTTTATTTTGATATATTGCATAAAACCAAAATTACCGACCAACCTATTGTTGCAGGAAATTTCTGAAAAATTTTCTTAACGAAAGGATAGGTTACATTATGAAAAAAGCAAGATTTTCAAACGGATTACAGGGGAAAGGCTTCGCCGCTGCACTTGTTTTAAGTATCGCCGCAGTCGGTATTTCAACTTACGCCGCCTACAACAGCGCTATCGACAAGCTCTCCGCGTCCGGAACGGAAGACGCCGGAGATAGCGACAACGTTTTTCTCTTCGAGAAAGCAGGAGAAGTCGGAGCGAACAAAACAGATGTTCCAAAAGAAACATCAGCAGAAGTAAAAGCCGAGTCCGGAACCGAAGCAGAAGAAGCCGCTATTCTTTTCTCCAATCCTAAAACTATGCCCGTAACAGGCGAAATCATCAACCCTTACAGCAACGGCGAGCTTGTAAAAAGCGAAACTCTTAACGTCTGGAAAACCCACGACGGCGCGGATATAGCCGCCGAACAGGGCGCTGCGGTTTCTTCCTGTATGAAAGGGAAGGTTACTGAAATCAACAACGACCCGCTCTGGGGAGTCTGCGTTGTAATCGACCACGGTGACGGTGTTTTCGGACACTATTACGGGCTTTCTCAATCGCTTAGCGTAAAAGTCGGTCAGGAGGTTAAAATGGGCGAAATTATCGGACAGGTCGGCAGTACCGCCGAAATCGAATGCAAGCTCGATCCGCACCTGCACTTCGGTATCGTAAAGGACGGAGCCTGGATCGACCCGATTCTTTTTGTTGAGGAATGAACAACCGGCAAACTGACAATTAAAGGCTGTTTATCTGAAAGGCTGCTGCACAAGTTTCGCGGCAGCCTTTCTCTTTATAATTTTTGATCCGTGCCGTCGGCGCAGACGTAATTTTCATTTGTCATTTGCCAATTACACACTTCGACACGTTTTTCAAAAACAGAGTGGTATAATCAAGGAAAAACAATGGAAAGGGGACGTTGAAAATGTCGGTAAGTCTTAATATGGACGGGGAATGTCTTTTCGCATACCTTAGCGGCGAAATCGACCACCACAGCGCGGCGGAAATGCGGTTCTTTATTGACGGGGAGCTGGAGCGTGCCGCGCCGCGGCTTCTCGTAATGGATTTCGGAGGCGTTGAATTTATGGACAGCTCCGGTATCGGACTTATTCTCGGAAGAATCAGGACAGTGGCGGGCTGGAACGGGAGGGTTATGATCGTAAACGCAAAGCCTCCAATAAGGAAAATGATACGGCTCGCGGGGCTTGAACGGCTCATAGCTGTTCAGAAAGGACAGTAAAAATGGAAATAAACAACTATATGAAAATGACCATCGCGGGTTACTCGAAAAACGAGTCGCTCGCAAGAATGTGCGTGGCGGCTTTCGCCTCGCAGCTCGACCCGACAATCGAGGAAATAAGCGATATTAAGTCGGCGGTTTCCGAGGCTGTAACGAACTGTATTGTTCACGCCTACCCGAACAGCATCGGCGATATTTCTATCCAGCTGAGAATTGTAAACAGCGACAGACTTTACATAAAAATAAAAGATAGCGGCGTCGGGATCGCAGACGTGAAAAAGGCAATGGAGCCGCTTTTTACGACCTCGCCTGAAACGGAACGCGCGGGGCTTGGGTTCGCGGTCATGGAGAGCTTTATGGACAAACTCTCCGTCCGCAGCAAGCCCGGTAAGGGGACGACTGTAACAATGGTGAAAAGGCTTAACGGACGAAATGAACAGGCTTAGCGACAAATTTATAGAGGAAAACCTCGGCTTAGTACATTCTCTCGCAAACAGGTTCCGCGGGCGGGGGATAGAATACGAGGAGCTTTACTCGGCGGGTTGTATGGGGCTCGTAAAGGCGGCGAAAGGCTTTGACGAGGAGCGCGGGCTGAAATTCTCGACTTACGCTGTTCCCGTCATTCTCGGCGAAATAAAGCGGCTTTTCCGCGACGGCGGGACAGTTAAGGTGAGTCGGGGGCTTAAAGAGTTGTCGTTAAAGGTGTCGCGAAAGAGGGAAGAGTTGTTAAAAACAGGGCATGACCCGACAATTTCCGAGCTTTCGGAGATTTTCGGCGTTTCTTTTGAACAAATTGCCGAGGCTATCTCCGCCGCGCAGCCTGCGCTTTCTCTGACAGGTGCGGAGGAGGACGGCTCGGAATACGACCTGCCCGTTGACCCGCCGCAGGCTAAAGCGACTGAACTGATTGCGCTCGGGCAATGCCTTTCCCATATCAGCGCCAACGACAGACGGCTCATTTATCTTCGCTACTGGCGCGGCTTGACTCAGAGCGAGGTCGGACGTGAGCTTAATATGACGCAGGTCCAGGTGTCGAGGAAGGAAAGGAAAATTCTGGACGAACTAAGAGGAGAGCTTAACGGATATTGAATAAAGCAAACGAACAGTTCCTGTATACTAAGGCTATTGCTGTTTTTTTACAATAGCCCTGAAAGAGAGAGAAAGAGATTGGGGACGCCGTCCCCAAACCCCTGCCAAAGGGAATCATTCCCTTTGGAATCCCGATTTTTTGCTTCGATTTCGCACCGGTTTTAAATCGGATTTCTTTGAAATTCCTTATCCGCAAACTAAGGCTGCTGCTGTTTTTTTGCAATAGCCCTGAAAGAGAGAAAAAGAGATTGGGGACGCCGTCCCCAAACCCCTGCCAAAGGGAATCATTCCC